>JBGQAS010000038.1:0-10194 GCA_041494435.1 Anaerolineaceae bacterium
ATAGATCTCGCCCAAATAATTGGCAATATAAACGTGGTCCGCGGTGACGACGGGAGCTGCATAATACATTCTAGTTGCATCCGCTTTATCCGCTGGGAATCGCCACGGGATGGTCCCGTCAGTGAGATTGACTGCCCTCACCTGACCTGCTGACGCAATGTAAGCCACATCTCCGGAAATGGTTAATCCGGGATAGGTGGTGGCAGTGACTCCCCCTGTGCAAGCTGCCAGGAGCAACCCTGCAATCATGAGAACGAACAATGGAATGATTTTTTGTATTTTCATAGGTTCCTTACGTTTTTATGGGACGGGATCATAACCGCCCGGATTGAATGGGTTGCAGCGAAGCACCCGACGAATGGCCAGCCACGAGCCTTTGAATATCCCGAACTTGTAAACCGCCTGGTAGCCGTAATGCGAACAAGAGGGATAAAACCGGCAGGTGTCAGGAGGCAAGGCAGGGGAAACCACTTTTTGATATGCCCTTATTAAAACCAGGAAAATCCAGCGTGGAAACGTTCTGAAAGTGATTGCCAGATCTCGTAAACGAGGTTCACTCGCGTATTCTCCTTGAACTATCTCTTTACTTTCACTCATTCTTTTCCGTCAATCCAGACCGGTGAAAAACATTGCGCACAGAGTTTTCAATGGAGGGAAAATCACTCCCGATTATTGCCGGGCGGGGTATCAACACTATATCCCAGCACCCCTGGATTTCCGACAACATCGATTTCATGCAAGCCCTGAGTTGTCTCTTGATGCGGTTCCGTGTAACCGCATTGCCCAACGATTTCCCGGCAATGATGCCGACTCTGGATATTTTAAACTCATTCGAATGTACTATCAACACAAGAAGCGGGTGGGAGTAGGTTCTTCCGAACTGCCTCACCCGCTTGAAGTCACTATCCTTGTTTAATCGAAACCTGCGTTCCACACATCATCCTGCCAGCCCCAGATTCGGTCTCTGAATTGCAATGCAGGCGTTTCATGAATGGCTTGCCAAGGTTTACCAACGAATCCGCTTCACATGATTATTGGCGGAAACAGTCAATTTATACCGACCTTTCAAACGTCGGCGTTTAAGGACTTCCCTCCCATCCGAGGTCGACATACGCTGGCGGAAACCGTGCACACGGATCCTATGGTGAATCTTTGGTTGATAAGTTCTCTTTGTAGCCATCAACGTTCCTTTCGCATTCTCTAATAAACGCTGAATTATACCTTAACCATAACAATGTGCAAAGAATTTCATCTGCTATTTAGGATCTCTCCAATGAGGATTGCAAATGGGTTCATTGAAATTTCATCTAGCTGAATTTTTTTGCTTTCTTCCCATTGATTGGAGAACAATACTCTCAATGTATATACGAAATTCTTACTGGTAAGTTTGACGGGATGATCAGAGAAATTGAGCAATACAGCAGTCTTTTTACCCGGAATAGTTCGTTCAAAAGCCAGGATTTCTGGCTGGGATGATGCGATAGATCGGTATTCCCCGAGGATCAATTCCTGCCTGGATTGCCTTAAATGGATTATCTTCCTGTAAAAAGAAAGCAGTGAATCGGGCTTTCCAAGCTGGTCATCCACATTGATTCCTAAGGCATAGTTGGGATTAACGGGCAACCAGGGCTTCACTCCCGGAGGGCAGAACCCCGCATTGGGAACATTGCGCCATTGTACGGGGGTTCTGCATTTGTCCCGCCCTTCCCTGGCACCCTCTCGGATTGCATCCTCTTCCGAGGATTTTATCAACTCTTTTTCCAATTGGTACGCTCGTGTTCCCAGCCAATCCATAAATAGTTTAGGATCGTCAATGTAGTAATCCGTCATCCCAATCTCTTCGCCGTTATATAAGAAGGGAGTTCCCTTTATTAAAAGTACCGTGGCTAAATGCAACCGTGCCAGCTCCTGGTCGTGAACACGGTCTCCATAACGGCTGAACATACGGGGAGTGTCATGGTTGCCTAAGGTGTTGGCTGCCCACGATCCAGCTGGCATCCCCGAAAGTCTGAATTTCTGATTTTCTATAACCACTTCTGGAGTAAGGCGGGGGCTATTCATTAAAGGAAAGTTGAACACCATATGGAGTTCATCATCCCCTTTGCCGTAAAAACTGGGGTCATCTGTTTCCCCAATGAGAATGCGATCGTTATATTCGTTAGTTAGGTTTCGTAGTTCTCGCATCAGCTCATGAATACCGGGTTGGTCGTGCTGGAAATGGAACATCTCCTCCCATTGGGCCAGCAAGGTTTTTCGTTTCTCATCCGTATCCGCTGATCTGCAAATCTTGTAATAATCTTCCACGTTGAATGGTGCCTGGTGGTCGAGATATCGCGGATCTTCGAAGATGGTCCCAATGGCATCCAAGCGGAATCCGTCCACCCCCATATCGAGCCAGTAGCGTAAAACATCAAACATGGCTTTTTTTACTTCAGGATTGTTCCAATTCAGATCAGGCTGTTCCTTGAAGAAAAAATGGTAATAGTACTCACCGGTAATTGAGTCCAATTCCCACGCAGATCCACCAAAGGTGGAATACCAGTTATTAGGAGGAGCATCCCCCCTCCCTTTTTTCCAGATGTACCAATCTCTCTTGGGGTTGTCTTTACTTGACCGCGATTCCTGAAACCAGGCGTGCTGATCTGAGGTGTGATTCAGCACCATGTCCAGGACAATATGGATTTCCCTTTTATGTGCTTCCTTAAGAATGAATTGAAAATCTTTTAGTGTCCCATACTCAAGAGCAACACTGCGGTAATCGGCAACATCATAGCCACAATCTGCCATGGGGGACGGATAGTGGGGTGAAAGCCAGATGGCTCCGATCCCCAAGTCCTTCAAATAATCTAGTTTTCGTAAAATTCCGGGAATATCCCCAATTCCATCTCCGTTAAGGTCGTAAAAGCTCCTTGGGTAGATTTGATAGAAAACAACTTTCTGCCACCATTTCAGTGATTTCATTCACGAAATTCCCTTGAGTTCAGAATTGAATTACGGCTTCCCCGTTGATCTTGCTGGTTTTTATATCGATCAATGCCTGGTTGGCTTCAGAGAGTTTATAGATTTGTGTAGTCACCTGGATGCCGTACTTGAAAACCCAATCCATGAATTCGCTGGCATCCTGGCGGGTAGCATTGGCAACGGATTTTATCGAACGTTCGCCATAGATTCTGCTATATGGAAAAGAGAGGATATCCGACATGGTCACCGCGTTGATCACCAAGCTACCTCCAGGGCGGAGTTTTTCCAAGGCTGGTGATACCAGGTTCCCAGCCGGGGCAAATTGGATAATATGATCGCAATAAGCGGGAGCGGTGTCGTTCAAGTCACCGACCCAATCAGCCCCCAATAGCAGGGCATGCTCCTGGTGAATTTTGGCTCGGGTGAAGGCGAAAACCTTGCAACCCATGCCTTTTACAACTTGCATGGAAAGGTGTGCACTGGCTCCAAAACCGACAAGCCCAATGATATCTCCTGCCTTAATATCTGCCAGTTTTACGGACCTGTATCCTACAATGCCGGCGCAAAGCAAAGGTGCAGTCTCAACCGGATTAAGATTGATGGGCAACTTCACAGCGAAGTTAGCATTGATAAGCATCTTCTCTGCAAAACCTCCATCCATATGAAAACCATGGAATTGGATGAAGGGACAGAGATTTTCCTCTCCGCGAAGGCAAAAATCACAGGTACCACAGGTATACGCCAACCAGGGTGCTCCGACCCTCTCACTGATCTCGAATCCTGTAACACCTTCCCCGATTTGGTCGATCTCTCCAACCGCTTGGTGCCCTAGAGTGATGGGCAATTTTGGAGCTTTGAGTTCACCTTCAGCAATATGCAGGTCAGTGTGGCAAACTCCGCAGGTCAGCATTTTTATACGGATCTGCCCCATCCCTACCTTTGGTTCAGGTATATCCATCATTTCCAATGGATGTTCTTCCGCTTTTTTTGTCTGGATAAGTCGCATTGCCTTCATTTCATCACCCAACGATTTCCCCAAACATCCGCTCATCTCTTGATTCGATCAATTTCACCTGACTAATTTCGTTATGCAAGTCTATCTTATTCCTGGCAAACACCCTGATGTAGTTATCCGTCCAGCCTTCCAATTGATAATCACCCTCTATTTGATGCTCAGATTGCTCCCAAAGCACTGCCATCTTCTCGTTGAGAAAGAGCTGATGATATTTTTTCATTTTTTCGTCAAACAAATCCCGCATCTCTCTGCTACGATTTTTCTTGACGAAAGATGGAATTTGATCCGGCAATTTATCAGCGCCAGTTCCGGGTCGCGGGGAGAAAGTAAAAACATGCCCTGCGGAATAACCAATTCGTTTGATGAAATCCAAAGTCTCCTGGTGATCAACTTCAGTTTCTCCAGGAAATCCAACCAGGATGTCTGTAGTGATCGCAATACTCGGACATTTTTCCCGAACTCTTTTCACCAAGTTTTCATATTGCTCGCGACTATATTTCCTGCCCATCAACTTCAATATTTTGTCGGACCCTGATTGAAGAGGGAGATGAAGTTGCCGGCACATGCAGGGATTTTTCCATAATTCAAAGAAATCATCTTCCAAATCCCACGGTTCTACTGAGGAAAGCCGGAGTCGAGGGATCATCGTCTCTTTCATTACTGTCTGGACTAAGGAAGCTAGGTTTTTTCTTGGAGTCAAGTCGGTTCCCCAGCTTCCCAGTTGGACGCCACTTAGCACTACCTCCTTGGATCCGCCTTCCATGGCAGAATGGATATCAGCAAAGATTTCCTTCACGGGGACGCTACGGGACTTCCCGCGAACCAAACGAGTGATGCAAAATGTGCAATGGTTGTCACAGCCATCCTGTGCTTTGATGAATGCCCGGGTTCGCTCCCGTCGACCTGGAATGGGATGTCTCTCTAGAATTGAACCCTTTGCTGGCAATCCTTTTGCCTGCAGAATTGTTTCCACTAGGTTATCTTTTTGGGAATTTGGGATATTTTGGATCACGCCAGGTATCTTGAGCAGCAAATCACCTTCCAAAGTGGAAAGGCAACCCGTGGCAATGATTTGCGTTTTTGCTGTCCTACCAGCCTGGCGGATACGCTGTCGGGAATCTGATCCCGCTTCCGTGGTTACCGCGCAGGTATTTACAATGACAAGATCGGCTTCAGAGGCTGTCCCAACCAGATCATGACCCGCTGTCCGGAACTGGACAGCGAATTTTTCAATCTCCGCCTGGTTCAACCGGCAACCAATGGTATCTAAAAAAATCTTCATCTTTCAAGGTTGATAGACGACAAAATCATCAAAAAGAATATCTACTCCCCAGATCTCATGACTGCCCGCGATCAAACCGACATCCCCAATTTGCAACTGATTATCTTTCACAGTTTCCAGTTCAATCGCATTGACGTAGAGGGTCAGCGAATCACCGATACAATCTCCCCGGACCCGGTTGGTAGCGCGGTCCTTGATGATCACATCGCTGTATTCCATGTTTTGCGAACCCAATAGCTGAAATTGACCGTTCACAACTTTAATGATGCCGTAATATCCGTCGCTGCTCACCAGGAACCCATAGTAACTCTCAGGAGCCTGGAAACGACAAATCACCCCGAAATAATTGTCATTCGGTCCGCCAAGTCTGCTTGCGCTAACCGCCACCCGTACATCCCCAAAGTTTTTTCCGGGAGTGCTCCAATAAGCATAGTCAATTTCGTTGATGCTGATACGCAGTCCCTGATGCTCGTAGGAGATCTTTGACCCCAAATTGCTTCCGATCAATCTCCAAACTCCACTGCCGGAGTTAAAATTATCCGAAAAAAGGATCACACTCGAAGGAAGGCCGGGTTCGCTACCCATGTTCGGAGTGGAATTGGTTCCGGTATTAATTAATGGAAAAGTGCAACCTGCCAGTAAAAGGGCTGCCAGGCTTCCCACCAGGATTTGTTTCTTCAGGTTCAGCGTCATTTTTGGAGTACCTCCAAGTCCTGAGTATTATGCAGGTCCAAAATTTTCCTCGAGCAAACGTCTTGCCAGGGGACCATATCCCTTGTCGCCATCCAGTTCGATCACTTTCACCAGTTCGGGAAATGCGGCTGAATTGTTGTTTTCACTTATGTAAAGATACCCAAGAAAATAGTGGGCTGTAGTAAATTCTGGAGCTTTTTGTACTGCTTGAATCAGGAATCTCTCTGCTGTATCTTTGTCGCCTTGTTTGAGAAGACCTTGTCCCATCAATGTCAAGGACAAAGGAGCATCAGGCTCCATAGTCATCAAAGTTCTGACTGCCGGGAGCCCGGCATCTTCCAGGTGAACAGAGTAGTTCAAGCAGAAAATTGCCAGGTTTTGCCAGGTAATCGCGTCTTTTGGAGACATGGCGGTTGCCTGAAGGTAGTTTAAAAAAGCGGCTTCCAAATCCTGGTTTAAAGCATAGAGGCTGCCCAGTTCGAAAACCCATGAAACCTGATCTGGCTGAAGCGAGTTCAAGAGGTGCATGTAATCAAGCGCAAGGTCAAAGCGTTGATGGGTTTTCCAATACATCGACATCAATGCCAACCCTACCGGCGAGTTGGGATTGACGCTCAACGCTTTGCTGAATTGGTTGAAACCATCTTCTCCCAGCATTACCCGGGCCTGTCCCAAAAGCGCCCATGCGTCGGCCAATTGCGGATTGGTTTCCGCAGCTCGGGTGAATAAAGTATCAGCCAATTTCCATTCGTCTACTTGCCCCATCACCTGCCCCATATGGACTGAATCGAGAGCACCTGAACCAGGATTGGTCTCGACAAATTGGATCACCGGATCAACTTTTGCTGAAAGGGAAGGATCTTCATCTTTTGCCAAAGCGAGGTACTGCTGGGATTGATCGGGTTGAAACACAGCTAGGATCATCCCCATGCGGTAAGGAAACAAGGCATCGCGCGGATAAAGGATTAACCCCACTTTCAGCAATTCCAAGGCATCCGCAAAATTTCCCTCATTTTCATCTTTTTGTATCTCCGATTTGATCACCTGCTTCAAAATGGGTTCCTCCACGGGCAAGGTCAGCAGGGATTTAAGATCACTCATCCATTGGGGTGCACTCACCCATATTTGAGCCTGGTTGGTTTGTGCTGCTACTTGCGGTTGCTCCATGCGGAAAATTGTGCTATCAGCAGATTGCCGAGAGGAGATTTGAGGTACCAAAACTAAGGATAGTAAGGTTAGAAGAAAAAAACCAGCCAAACGCATAGGCTGATTATAATTTACTTGCCCTTCCTCATTTCTTGACATAGGTTCGAAACGGTGATAAATTATTGCTCGAAGGAGACGAACGTTCACCTGAGATTTGGAAAAAGAACTAGCTGGCCAGGCGAACGGACGTCTAAATTTTTTAAGAAAGTGGAGAAAAAGGTATGTCAGAACGTCATGTTGGAACCGTCAAGTGGTTCAACCCAGCCAAGGGGTTCGGGTTCATCGGCCGGGAGGATGGTGATGATGTATTCGTTCATTACAGCGCCATCACAATGGAAGGGTTCAAGACCTTGAAAGAGGGCCAGAAAGTGGAGTTCTCGATTGAACAGGGTCCCAAGGGCCTCCAGGCAGCGGAAGTCACTGCTGTCGTCGAATAGGGAAAATTAGATCACCAGAAACAGGGTCACAAAAGAGTGACCCTGTTTATTTTTAATTCTGGCGGATCCCCACCAGGAACCCGATCAATTTTATCCATTCACTAGTGGCAGTAGTCCATCCCTCGGGAGTTGTCCACCAGTTGGATCGATGGAACCAATCCACCGGAGCAGCATGCATGATCAACCTGATTCCCTGTCCGCGGAAAACCTGGGAGAAAATAAGCTTGCTCCGTAAGGTGTGGAAGGAATCTGTCACCAAAATGCAGCTTGTGAAGCCATATCTTTGCATTTCATGGAGTACAGCCTGGGCTTCTTCAACCGTACTGGTAGCGGTGAACTCGGTAACGATTACATCTTCCAGAGGAACCCCCTGATTAACAGCTGAGTATTGCTTTATCAGATCCCACCCGGTTTCAGGGTCCAAAATGTCTGTATCCGTCTTGGTCAAGATGATATGGCTGCTGTAGCCATCGCTGAAAAGTTTGATACCTTCAGCCAGCCGATCTGCTTTACCGCCACTCAGCACGACGATAACATCCGCACCTTTTAGAGGATCGGAAACAATCAGGCTAGCTCCAGCAAACCAAACCAGGAAGATCAGGGCGAATACAGCCAGGATACTACCCAAGCATCCTCGCAGAAAATAGCTCTTGTGTACCTTTGGATTTTCACTTAATTCGTTCGGTATTGTCATAATAGCGAACGATTATAACGGTTCTCGGGGATAAATAAAGGGGGCAATTTCGAATCACTGGTATACTGGTTTGGTCAACGGCATGAAATTACCCGCAAATAAAACCCACATTCCACCGACTATCCAACTCCTGGCAAGTTCAGAATGGCAGGATTATGCATTGCTAGATTCGGGAAACGGGGAAAGGCTTGAAAAGTTTGGCACTATTAAGCTCGTCCGTCCCGATGCAGAAGCCATATGGAAACCTGCCTTACCGCCTGGGGATTGGCAAAAGGTCCAGGCAAAGTTCAAGCCTTCCGCTGAAGAAATGAGCGGGCACTGGGAAAAAGAATCCAATCTCCCTGAAAGTTGGATCCTTGAATATAAAAATTTACGTTTTCGATGCCAGTTGTCTGCATCGAAGCAGGTGGGGGTTTTTCCTGAGCAAGCCGTTCAATGGGATTGGATTGCCCGGCAGGTAAAACAGGCAAACCGGCCGCTTAAAGTGCTCAATCTATTTGGATATACCGGGCTCGCAACCCTGGCTGCAGCATCAGCGGGGGCAAAGGTAACCCACTTGGATGCCTCTAAAAAAGTTATCCTGTGGGCGAAAGATAACCAGGCTCTTTCCAAAATTTCTTTGGATTCCATCCGCTGGATCGTTGACGATGCTCTAAAATTCGTTCAGCGTGAAGTACGCCGAGACAGCCGCTATGACGGGGTCATCCTGGATCCGCCCAAATTCGGACGAGGTCCAAAAGGAGAAGTTTGGGAGTTCTACAAAGTGATTTCGGAACTCCTAGCCTCCATTCGGCAAGTCCTTTCTCCTAATCCTGCTTTCATAGTACTCACCGCTTACGCTGTCAAAGCTTCAGCGGTTACCCTGGAACAAGCTTTGTCCGAAATGATGAAATCCTTTCATGGCGTATCGGAATGCGGTGAAGTAGTGTTAAAAGATAATAGCGCCGGAAGGCTGCTTTCAACATCCATCTTTGCTCGCTGGAACAACATTGGATCAATCCATGACCCTGACCGTCAAACCGATTCGCACTAAGAAAGATCTTGAAAAATTCATTCACTTCCCCTGGACAATCTATCACTCAGATAAGAATTGGGTACCCCCACTCCTAGCCGACCGAATTTCAAAACTAGATATCGATAAGAACCCATTTTGGCAAACCGCCGAACGGGAAATTTGGCTTGCTGAAAAAGATGGCAAACCTGCAGGTACAATTGCAGCCATTTTTAACCATCGTCGAAATGAAAAGCTGAAGGATGATGTGGGGATGTTCGGCTTTTTCGAATCCATAGACGATCCGACCGTAGCCCGTGGATTGGTCGATGCCGCAACCTTTTGGCTAAAAGATCGCAAGTTGAAAAAAATCCGCGGTCCTTATAATCCAAGTGAAACTGATGAAGTTGGCATTCTCGTGGAAGGCTTTGACACCCGGCCTGCCATTCTGGAAGCACATACGCCTTCCTATTACCCTGCCTTGTTGGAATCTGCCGGGATGATCAAATTCCAGGAAATTGTCGCCCGGATGAGATTGCGCCCGCCCGAGCTGCGCGACCTTGCAGAAGCTTTACCCGAAAAATTCATCAAGGTTGCCCGCCTGGTAAAAAAGCGACCAGACTTGGTCATTCGCCCTGTGGATATGAAACATTGGGACTCGGAGATCCACCTGGCTTGTGACATTTATAACCAGGCTCTAAGCACCTTGCCGGAATATATCCCCTTGTCACAGGACGAATTCCGTGAATTTGCCAATTCCTTCAAATCCATCATGGATCCCAACCTGGGACGGCTTGCTACGGTAAATGGCAAACCAGTTGGGTTTGCACTTGCCCTGCCCGATTTTAACCAGGCGTTGCAGCATGTGAACGGAAAGTTGGATTTACCCGGACTGTTGAAACTGATGTGGTTCAG
>JBGQAS010000025.1:0-11318 GCA_041494435.1 Anaerolineaceae bacterium
CCCAGATCATCGGGGATGTTCGTGGCGCGGCGATAATCCACAGCGCGCTTGCCATTCCAGGAACCAAAAACGGCTTCGGTGGCGAGTTTCAATTGCTCGAGTGGATCCAGGGGGAAATCAAAACCTTTTTCTTTTTTCACAACTGCTTTGAATTTGGAGACCAGTTCTTTCAAATCGGCTGCTTTGAGTTCGGTATCCTGCTTGGCGCCCTTTTCGTGTTTGTAAGCTTCGAGAACATCTTCAAAGGCTTCATCGCGGATGCCAAGGACAACGGATCCAAACATTTGCACCAGGCGGCGATAGGAATCGTACACGAAGCGTTCATTGGCGGTGAGGGCAATCATGCCCTTGGCGGTTTCATCGTTCAAACCGATATTCAGCACGGTATCCATCATACCGGGCATGGAGAACTTGGCACCGGAACGGCAGGAAACCAGGAGAGGATTCTTGGGATCACCAAATTTCTTGCCAGATTTGGTTTCGACTTTTTTGAGGGCGACCAACATCTGGTCCCACATACCAGCGGGGAATTTATTTCCCCCCGCCAGGTAGGCATTGCATGCTTCGGTTGTTACTGTGAAAAACGGCGGGACGGGCACACCAATGCGGGTCATTTCTGCCAGGTTGGCACCTTTGCCACCCATAAGCCCACGGACTTTATCCCAATCGCCGCCGACATATTTCTCCGCTTCTGCGACTTCGTCAAAAAGAAAAACCCACTTCTTTGCAGCCATAAATTGCCTCCAACAAAATTCAAATGAATTGATTGCTCAGGTCAAACGAGAAATTTTACCACCAACTTGCACTGAAGAGGTCATGATATAAGTCGTCCCCTTGGTCGAAATATGTAATTGTGTGATTAGGAATTGTTCAGTCTTCCTGGACAGGTGTTGGATTGGGTTCGCCTGCCATCAAGTAAATCCCCACGATAGCAGCAATCACGATAATCAACCCTGCGAGGAAGAATACATAGCGAATCCCCAAAAGAGAGCCCAGGATGCCTGCGGTTGCCATCGAAACGATATTGGCGATGCTATTGACCGTAGCCATGGCGCTGGACGCCCGACCCCGTTTCTCATTGGGGACCAGTTTTTGCATCAGTGTAGCTGCGGCAGCCTGGGCAGCGGTCAGGCTGATACCGACTCCCATAATGATGTAGATCAAAGTGGAAAGCTGGGAAGTCCGTTCACCGAGAGCGATGAAAATTCCCATCCCCAGCACGCCGGCCATCATGATCCACTGGGCGCGGATCTTCGCCGCGAGTGCCGTGACCAGGACTGCTCCCAGGATCATCCCCACCACTTCAAGAGACTGAATGATCCCAATCCATGTTGTGTTGACCCCCAAATCTTTTGTAAGGAAGGGAATGATCAACACAATCACGGCCCCCAACCCGAGCATGGTGAAAGTATTGGTGATGACCACACTAAGGAGTGTGCGACTATTGCGGACAAAGCTCATTCCCTCGCCTAACTGTCGAAATACAAAACGGATGCCTTTTCCCTTCTCAGCCATTTTAGCTTTAGGGATGATGAGCAGGCTGCAGAAAATCACAGAAACGAAAAAGGAGGCAGCGTCAATCACAAAAGCCGGCCAGCCACTTCCAGCCAGCCCCACCAAAACCCCTGCCAGCGCCGTCCCCACCACCTGCGCCAGAAGCTTCGTCGTTTGAGAAAAAGCGTTAGCTGCCATCAACCGGTCCTGATCCACAATCAAGGGAATAATGGCGTTCTTGGCAGGTTCAAAAAAGGTCCCAACGACAGATTGAAAAAATGCAACTACGTAGAATATCCATATATGGGAAGAGTCATGGACGAGCAAGGGGATGAGTAGCAACAAACCTCGTACGGTGTCCGAAACAATTAAAACCGTCTTCCGGTTCCAGCGGTCGACATAGACACCGGAGAATAATCCAAAAAGCAGTGTGGGCAAAGCCAGGGCAATGGTGATGCCAGCAATAGCCAAAGGAGATGAATTTGTGTATTTGTTAATGAGAATTATGAAGGCGAGAGTGGCAAGTCCATCCCCCACCTGGGAAACCACCTGTCCAATCCACAGTTTTCTGAACTCACGGATGGATAGAGCTTGAAGGATATTCCCCTTTTTTATAAAGTCAAGAGCCACGGAAGGAATCCTTAAAATTTATCGGATTAAAACTTGATTTCCCGATTGGAGTCAAACCATCCCCAAGTGTAGCGGATTTGTAAGTCGATTGCAAGGTAAATTCACGCCAAATTCATTGATAATGACAAATATGAAAATCCTGGTAATCGATGACGATCCCGCCATGACGGATCTCCTCGAGTTGATCCTGGCTGAATCCGGAGCGGATATTCATGTTGCCAATTCCGGTCTGCAAGGGTTAAACATGGTCCGCGAGAATATTCCGGATGTCATCATCCTGGATCTCATGATGGCTGGAATGGACGGTTGGGCGGTGTGCAGGGAAGTACGGAAATTCAGCAAAGTACCTATCCTCGTGCTGTCAGCCTTAAACAGCTCGAGCGTAATCGCTTCATCCCTGGATGCCGGTGCTGACGATTACCTGGTTAAACCCGTACCTACTACTGTACTGCTGGCTCATATCAAGAACTTGATTAAACGCACTGCCCCTCTTTATGCCTCAGTGCGAAATGAATCGAAATAGCAAACTTGATTCGGAATCCCTAATTGAAAAAATAGTCTTGACCCGCTAGACCTATGTGTCCACACGGAAGATGAGATCATCCAGGCATTGTGCAACTTTTTCAGGGTCTTCCATCATGGGCAGGTGCCCTGCATTGTCAATCACTTCTAATTTCGCATCTGGCAACTTTTTCGCCATTTCGATGGATTCTTGCACTGGGATAAGTTGGTCATCCCTTCCCGCAATCACGACGGTTGGGACGTTGATTTGAGGTAACCAAGGGCTGGCGTTCGCCCGATTGGCGATGCCACGCAATATTCCTGAAACTCCCTGAGGGGATATCCCTTCCATAATTCCTCTTATTTCGGGATACAACTCAGTCTTTTTGGTCAACTTTGTGAGCATCGAGATGATGACTTTGGCGGTACCTGCCTTCATCACTTCTTCTGCAGTCTGCAACCGATCCATTTTACGTTCTTCCGAATCTGCATTCGCGCGTGTCGCAACCAACGCGATACCTGATATCCGATCGGGATGTTTGTGCCAGAATTCGAAGGTTACATAGCCTCCCATCGAATGACCCGCGATGACCACTTTTTCGATTTTTAGCTTGTCCAACAGATGGATGACATCCTCTACCAACAGGCTCATCGAATACACACCTTTAGCGACGGGAGATCGTCCGTGCCCGCGCAAGTCAGGTGCGATGATGTGGATATCTTTTCGCAAATAGGGAAAAACAGGCAACCAAATCCTGTGATCCAAAGGGTAGCCATGCAGGAAAACAATCGGAATCCCCTGCCCTTGTTCGACATAAAACAAATCGACAGTTTGATCCATATCTATCCCTACTTTTTCTCGTTTCCTGAATCGATGCAATGCTTTATGAAAGTAATCGCTTTTGACCGGGTTTTAATCCCACCGGAAGCCTGCTCTTCTTTCAAGGATTCCAAAAGACTGCCGATCCGAGGACCTTCTTTGATGGAAAAATTCTTTTTCAGATCATCGCCAGTGAGCAAAGGTTTGATATTCACAGTTTCGCTTGATTCCGACCACCAGGCGTGGAATAAGGTTTCGGTAATGGAAATCTGCTTTTTCCATTCGCCAACCGGGACCGAAAAATCATGGATGGCCAGCGAATCAGCCAATCCCAGCAGGCAAACGGCAATCCCAGCGCTCCCGGTGGTTTGAAAAAATCGATAAATGGTTCTTTTTTCCAAGGGATATATTGAATTCCTCATGGCCTCAGGCAAGGAGTGGTTCGCGATTACCCGGCGAATGAATTCTTGTTCCTTGTTTCCCAGTGCAAATCCAGAAGCGAGATCTCCAGCAATGTCAGCGCTGATTTTTTCAAGGAAGTAAAACTTGGTCGAGCCATCCCAATCGTTGGATTGACAGGTTTTTACCCCGGTCTTATGTAGTAAGGCTGAAAATACGAGCAAGGATTTACGGTTCCGATCTGCCACAATATTCCCTGAAAAATATTCCAGAATTCCAGGAAAGAATATTTTTAACTTTGCAACAAAGGCATCCCCCAGGAGATCTTTACTTCCCTTGAAGGATGCAGGGAAAAGAACCCAACTTTCGATCATCCTCAATCCCTTGATTACTTTTTGTGTATGATCCCAAACCGTGTCGGTAGATGGTGTTGGTAGAGAGATTTCTTTCATAGCTAGAATTTGAGGGAAGAGTAATTCGATAAGTCCAAGTTCATCAAGTAATTGAATCCCTTCATCGACTTGATTGAGATCAAGAATTTGAAAAAACTCATCCCTCTGGCGTTCCTTGGAAGGATTGATCACTAACGGAACCGCCTTCTTCATATTTTTCCGCATAACTGCATCGATCTTCAGATGAAATTTGAGGGAGAAACGAATTGCCCGGAGAACACGAATGGGATCGTCTGTAAAAGCTGCTGGCGAACACAATCGGAGCTGGTGGCCTTTCAAAGATCCCTTCCCATCCAACGGATCTACCAATTGGGTGAGATTGTCAAGGTCAATTGCCATCGCATTGATTGTGAAATCCCGGCTTTTCAAGTCTTCCAGGATTGAAGACCCACGAAACTTGGCAAAATCAAATGTAGTTATTGATTCAGAATTGGTTTTAAGCACGACCCTGGCTGTATGCCGCAGATCGTCCAAGACGTAGAAACCTGCTTTGAGTGAATTCGCCAGTTTTTTGGCTATCAACTCAGGATCATTTTTAACCGCAAAATCGAGGTCATGGATTGCCAGATCCAGGAGTTGATCGCGAACCGCTCCCCCAACTAAAAAAACCTTCTCATCTGGTGGTTTGATCTCCCGGATGATTTTCAGAAGATACTGTTTTTGTTTTTCATTCATCCCAGGCTACCGATGGGTTTTCGCTTGGTACTTTTCGAGGTCCACCACGCCAATGAAAGGAAGGTTGCGATAATATTCATCCAGGTCCAGGCCATAGCCGAAAACAAATTTATTAGGGATGCGAAATCCGATATATTTGACAGGAACCGGGACCTCGCGACGTTCGAATTTATCCAGAAGGGTGCACACCTGCAGGCTATGGGGTTCTCGGGTGGAGAGCATTTCCATTACAGAAGCTATCGTACGGCCACTATCGATGATGTCTTCGACGATGAGCACATCCATATCAGCGATGTCGCTGATTAAATCCAGTGTAATGCGAATATTCCCAGTCGATTGGCGTTTGCCTGCTCCATAGGAGGAGACGGCCATAAATTCCAGTGAATGTGGAATTGTGATCTGTCTCATGAGGTCCGTTAGGAACATTACGCCGCCGCGTAAAATACAAACCAACAATAAATGCTTTGAATTCTTAAAATCCTGACTTATCTGGGCACCCAACTCTGCGATCCGTTTTTTTAATTGCTCTTCGGTTACGAGTATTTCCGAAAGGAACTCTTTGTAATCTTGCATACCTTCTCCCTAGCGAGGAACCTCATGATGTTTACGACAGCGCGCCTCATACATTTCCGCTGCACCGACAATCACGATGGGGTCATCATAATGTGCGGGATGCCCATTGACCAATCTTTGGGTTCGGCAGGCTGGTTCACCGCAGACAACACAGATGGCCTGAAGCTTATCCACATGTTCGGCTTTTGCCATCAAAACTGGCATGCTGCCGAAAGGTTCCCCCCTGAAATCCAGATCCAATCCAGCGACGATCACCCGGATCCCTTTTTCAGCAAGCTTGGCAGCAATATCCACAATTTCAGGATCGAAAAATTGTGCTTCATCAATTCCAACCACCGTTGTATCGGGGTCCAGCATAACCAGGATTTCATTCGATTTTTTTATGGAGATGGCATCAAATGCCATGCCGGCGTGCGATGTCACTTTTTCAGCATCATAACGGGTATCGATGGCGGGTTTGAACACCTGGACTTTTTGCTTGGCAATTGTTGCCCTACGCAACAAACGGATCAATTCTTCTGTTTTTCCACTGAACATGGATCCACAAACCACCTCGATGGAACCATTGTGATGTTTCATCTTTCTCCTCCTGGAGTGGGATAATTCGATTTTACACCAACTTGAATATAGCTTTCTTGTTTCTTTGCATTTGTCTACTATAATTGCAAAGTTTGAAAGGAACACGCAATTGTGATTGACGAATTCCTTAAAAATGTCCGTTGTTTTCTACTGGATCTCGATGGGACACTGACCCTTGACGGTCAGTTGTTGTCGGGAGTGTCGGAGCTTTTGTCTACGTTTCGCAGTAAAGAACTGATTTATTGCCTGATAACCAACAATTCTTCCAAAAGCAAGAAAACCTATTTAGAAAAACTAGCTCAAGTGGGTTTGAAAATTTCCCCCGATGAATTGATCACTTCGGGAGAAGTAACCAAGCATTATCTTTTAAACCATCATGCTGGCGCCAGGATTTTCATATTGGGCACTCCAGACCTTGTGCAGGAACTCAAAGGCTTTGGCATAGAGTCTGATGAAAATAATCCGGATGTCCTTGTCTTGGGTTTTGACACAACCCTAACTTATGAAAAACTCACCCGTTTCTGTGACTTTCTGAGGAAAGGTAAACCTTATCTGGCGACTCATTCGGATATCAACTGTCCTACTGCTAATGGATTTATTCCAGACATTGGTTCTATGATGGCCATGATACAGACTTCCACTGGGCGAAGGCCAGACGTCATCATGGGAAAACCCTTTTTACCCCTGGTAGATTTCCTTTCGGAACGAACAGGTTTAGAACCTGATCAAATGTGTATGATCGGAGATCGGCTTTATACCGACATGGCAATGGGTCAACATGGTGTTCATACTATGCTAGTTCTAACAGGTGAAACAAAAAGAGCAGATTTACCTATAGCTACCCAAAAACCCGAGATGGTGGTCGAGAACTTGTGGGAAGTGATAAGGTTGATAGAGATTCAGAAAATTGGGTAACCGACGGGTGGGGATACCCTCCTTATGATTTAAATAAAAACACCTGCTTTTCAGCAGGTGTTTTATCTTTCAACTAGACAGCGACTTCTTCCGCTGCTTTGGGGAGAGTGTATCCGAACTGGCGTAGTTTCTTTTTCAAATCGATCATCGATTTGCGACCAAAACCTTCGACTGCCAAAAGCGCAGCTTCACCTTCATTGAGCTTGTTCAGCACATCGCCAACTTTGACGATGCCTGCCTTGGCTAATGCTTCGGTTGCCCGAGTGCCCAATTCAAGTTCAGCAATAGGACGTTCGGGAGAAGTCTTGGAATCTTCCTTCGCCTTTTGAGTCTCAACATAATCCTGCCGAGCCTGCAACTTCTTATAAAAGCGATCCACCTGACCTTCGATGTCGATCAAACGCTGCTGCTGACCCGTGAAGAATGGGTGGCACTTTGAACAAACTTCGGTGTGGATCTCTTTCTTCGTAGATCCCGTAGTCCAGGTATTGCCACATGCGCAAATGACCTTGGCATCGGGATAATAGGTTGGATGAATACCTTCCTTCATTTTTTACTGCCTTCCTGCTTTACTTCACCCGGCAGGACACTTACCATTTTTTGTCCATTGGGTAAGGTTTCAAATAAAACGACACCTTCTGCAATTGCAAACAAGGTGTCATCCTTGCCGATCCCCACATTGGTACCAGGTTTGATGCGGGTGCCGCGTTGGCGGACCAGGATGTTTCCAGAGAGTACAACTTCGCCTGCGTACTTTTTGACGCCCAGACGTTGTGCATTGCTATCGCGACCGTTCCGAACGGAACCGCCACCTTTTTTATGTGCCATATTATTTCTCCTTCCCGATGGACTCAACCTTCAGCTGAGTGTACTGTTGGCGGTGTCCCGTCTTCACACGAATTCGTTTTTTGGGTCGGTATTTGAAGATTACGACTTTGGGTCCCTTATCGTGGCTGATGACCTTGGTCGATACTTTTACACCTTTGATTGTGGGAGTGCCAATGCTGATTTTGTCATCTTCGACTAGTAAAAGAACACGTTCCAAATCGACTTTCTTGTCTACATCCACAAGCAACCGATCGACTTCTATCGTGTCGCCTTCGACGGCTTTGTATTGTTTGCCGCCGCTTTCCACTATTGCATATTTCATCATATTCTCCAATCTTCACTTCACCGCAGTCCCTGCGCCAACGCACGCCTGGCTGTGGGGAAGTTGGGGTTACAAATACAAACCCCAGCTACATACCTGCCGGGGCAAGCAACTAATTATTATAACGATTGCTAGTCAGTCTGTCAACGGTGGCTTAGTCACCAGCACCCTGCTCTCCCGTTTTCGGACAGTCATCCCTTTGTCATCCAAATATTCAAGGACAGCGAGTGCGTATTTGCGGCTAGTACCAACCAAATCCCTAAATTCAGCCACGGATAAGGTAGGATGAGTCTCAAAGTACCTCAACACAATCAGGCGCAATTTTTCGAGGTTCTTCGGATCGAAAACTATATCCTGGCTTATTCGAAGAAAAATTTCATTATCAATCAACACATTGAAGACTTCTTCTCCCACTAAAGCGATACATTCTGCAATTGTGGGGGGAGTAAAAGGATTCTTGTCAAAAAGATCCTGTAATTCCTTGATGCCAGTACTTTGCTCAGAAGTGTATCGAATTTTGAAATCTGGCAAGCGTAAAAAGGCAGCTTCTTCGACCAGTTTCCCATCGGATACCATTTTCGTGATAATCATTTGGAAAAACCGAGGATCCATATTCAGCTTGCTTCGGACTTCTTCTTTCAACATTCCACGCTTCAATGGGTTTTTTTCATGGAAATTGCTGAGTTCCTCGGAAATTTTTTTTACCAAACGAGACCATGTTTCCGAGTGAATGAGTAGAGTTGAACCAGAAATGTGTCCCTCTTCGCCCCGAAGGATTTGAACTTTTCCTTCCTGGATCAATTGATTAACCACCTGGACTGTATCATCTGCTGTCAAATGTGTTTCTTTTTGAAGATTATCCAGTGTCGAAGAACCTTTTTGAAGTAGCACTTGGCCCAATATTTCATCTGGTTGACCTTTGTAGGCTATCTCGAGACTTTCTATGACGGATTTTCTGCGTGTATTAAATGCTTTACCGGGGTGTTCTTCAACGACTTCCCCCCCACCGATGGTTTCTGCCGGTGAAGGACGGCGTAGAATGAACCGATCCTTCTTCACTGCAACCATGGGTTCACTGGATTCCAGCTTAGCCCAACCTTCTTCGCCAGGTTTAATTTCTTTGGAGCCCACAATTTTCATCCTGGCTTGGAACTCAGCGGATCCCAAGAAAATTTTGATCTCACTATTACTCTTGGCAGGAGATGATGCATCTTTGAGAATGCGCAAATATGCATATATGACATTTGTTGGGATATACTTCCCGGGCAAGGCGAGTACTTCTCCCCGCTTGATTTGATCTATATTAATCCCACTAAGATTAACGGCAACCCGGTTACCAGGGCCGATACGGGTATGCTTGGTTTTGTACGATTGCAAGCCCCGAATCCTGGCTACATCGCCAGCGGGCAAGATCACAACCTCTTGACCTACTTCCAATTCACCATCCAACAAAGTGCCGGTGACAACCGTGCCAAACCCGGTCATAGTGAAGACCCGATCAATTGGCAATCGCGGTCTTCCCAGGTCAATCCTAGGAATTCCTTCTCTTAAGAGATCGGAGAGTGTCTTTTTAAGGTCTTCAATCCCTTCGCCATTCACCGAAGACACCGATAATATGGGGGCGTGCTCAAGAGCTGTACCCTTCACTAAGTTGCGGACATCCTCTTTGACAAGATTCAGCCATTCTGGATCTTTAACCAAATCGGTCTTGGTCAGGACGATGATCCCCCTTTTAACTTGAAGCAAATCGATAATAGCCAAATGCTCCCTGGTTTGGGGCATTACACCTTCATCTGCGGCAATTACCAGTAGAACGGCATCAATCCCACCCACGCCTGCCAGCATATTCTCAATGAAATCTCGGTGCCCGGGCATGTCCACGATCCCCACAAGATCGCCAGAAGGAAGGGTTAACCAGGCAAATCCAAGGTCAATGGTCATCTCCCGATCAATTTCTTCTTTCAACCGATCAGGGTGGATACCGGTTAGGGCTTTTACGAGGGTGGACTTGCCATGGTCGACATGGCCCGCGGTACCAATTACGTACATTTCAATCCCTTGCGAAAAAACCCGGTTTCCTGAGAAGAAATCGGGTGATTAAACTTCAGAAAAATTTTACTTATGACGACCAAAAGCCCTCTCATTGGATTCAAGCCATTCATTGCTCATGTCGATTAGGGTTTGATACCTTTTCTTGTTCTCATCGGCGATTAACACCATCATTTCTTTTACTTCAGTAGTCAAATCCTCCAATTCCATGATCCGTGTCTGGCTTTTATCCAGCTGTCGATTGATTTCCCGCTGGAGTTCTTCCTGCCCAAGAGTATAGGTTGTCCAGCGTTTCTGGTCATCGCCCTTGAACCCCTGCCATTCCTGGCGAATCCTTTCATCGGTCAAACGCTGCATCTCGGTGACTTCATTGAGTCTACGGTCTAGGCGTTGGTTTATTTCCTCGAAGGAGGTTTGGGCTTTTTTCAAGTTCCGGAAGGTTTCGTCCAATAGTTTTGTCTGGTCCTCAAAAGTCTTAGATGAGGCATCGATAGCTTCGAAGCGTAATTGCCATTCTTTCCAAAGGCGATCTCTTTCTACTTGTTGAAGATTCAATTTTTCAATTGCTGCATTAAAAGTCTGCCTTCGATCATTTTCACCTTGCTGGAATTCATTTAGTCGCACTTCCAATTTTCGGATGTTATCATTTTCCAGATCAATTTGATCATTATGTTCATCCGTTCTTTTCCGGATGGTAGTCGTTTCACTTTGAAGAGCCGTGATCCTCTTGGAGTCCTGGCGAAGGGTTTCCTGAATCAATTTCAGGTTCTGCTGGTCTTCTTCCCTGATTTGAGTAAAAGAATTCAATCTTTTTTCCAGTTGGTTGAACGCTTTATCCTGGTGTGATTCTTTCTCGTTTTTTTCCGCGACCGTCTTTTCAATCTCTTTCACACTCTTGATTGCCTTGCGAAAATCAGCAACGGCTTTGTTAAGCGTTTCCAGATCCCCCAGGCGAAGTTTCTCGACTTCGCGATCATGATCAGCCCGTTGCTTTTCAATATTTTCGATCGCTTTGGAAAGGTCCGTTCGTAGCTTCGTTAGAGTATTGTCCAATTGATCGAACCGCTTCATGTGAGTCTTC
>JBGQAS010000153.1:0-5361 GCA_041494435.1 Anaerolineaceae bacterium
GATGATGTTGGAGGTGAGTGGACCGATGAGCAACATATCGATCTGATGCAAAAGCATGAAGCCAAAGAAGATGGCAATGACAAACCAGCGCCCTGAAAGGTTGGTCTTAATCCTGGGTTGATCGGAGATGGTCATGGATAGTATTCTCTGAAAGTATTATAGATTAACAACTCAAAAGAGGATTTCAAGATTAGGGTTCTTTTGAAAAAGTAAAACACAATGAGGAATTTCACCTCGCTGGGAATCCGAACCCCCTTATTTCGTTAAGAGATAAATAATTTCTTTATTTCCTGGCAGTCAATATAATCGATTTTCTTTCCCCGGCCTCAATTTTTACTTCTGCAAAACCACTGAAAAGCTCCATTAGTTCTTCCGGAGTGAAGACATAATGCGGGATCCCCTTTTCATGCGTTCCCAGGGGGACATAGGTTTGGGGTTCAATCCATTTTATGAGAGTATGGCGTCCAAACCAGGCATGATGACTTTTTCGGTTTGCATCTCCTGGGACGGTGATCAAGATCATTCCACCTTTACGCACCACCCGAATGATTTCGCGCACAGCACCATGCACCTTGGCCTGGGTAGCATGATGAATGACGCGGGTTGAGATCAAACCATCAAAAGAATTGTCCTTGAAAGGAAAGAGAGCATGCACATCCGCCAGAACAAGAGGTGCTGCTAAATGTTCCTGGTTCAACCATTCATGCGCCAACCGGATACCTTCTGGAGCGTTATCCAACCCCCATACATCAAAACCTTTCTTATCCAGGAAAACTGTATGCCTGCCATTGCCGCAACCGAGGTCGAGAACGCGGAACAGTCCAGCTTCCTTCATCTTCTCGCTAAATCTTTTTACTTCGTCCAAAGGCTCGACGAATACATTCCCCCGCCTGGCATAGATTTCATTCCAATTATGTTCGTGGTGAATTCTTTTGCACATCGATGAGTATCATACACCTAAAGCATCACTGGGTTTTCGTAAAAGCCTTTACCAGGTCCATGGCATTGAATTGTTTTTTCTCAAGTTGCTTCCTGCTTTTTGCCAGACCGCGATATCCGAAAGGAAAATGGTTTTCCAATTTTTTGAGATACCCATTGGAATAATATTCGGGGTTACGGCTGGCAAAATCGATCAGCAGTGGATCTATGCATTTCCAGATCATCTCCTGGAGAGTTTGAACATCTTTCCCCCGAAAGTCCTGTACAGGTTGAAAAACGCGTCTGCCAAAATGGAACAATCGGTTGGTAATCGAGTCCAGCGGCCAATGCCCCGCCACCTGCGAGAATAGAGTCAATGCACCATCCTGAAGGTCTTCTCGGGTATCTTCAAGGTCGTCCATCAATTGAGTGAATGCTCCATAGGCGAACATGAACTCACGTTCTCTCGCATTCAGATCTCCCGCCACAAGGTAGCCATCAGTTAAAACTGCTGCCCCACCCTTCTCAAAGGTCAAGCCCAAAACATCCACCTCATAAGGAGCGCTCTTGTGGTGCAGTAAAGCGAGGCTGCGTTGCTGCGAATCGTGGATTCCGAGTAAGCCGGCATAAATCAAGGGATTGCTTTTGCGAGGATACTCGTCCTCGATCAATGCGATGCATTCCCAAATGGGATTCTCCTGTGGTTTCCCTGGCTTTTCGCTCTTCCCCATCAGCCGCTGTCGGAATCGGATCCCGTAGGACTGTTTTTCTTCCACGAAAATGGATGGATCGTCCAGGTAGTTATCGGTGAGTGGATAGAGCAAGCTGTACGCTAAAATCGATGGAGTTAATTGAACCTTTTTTCGTAATAGCAACTGCATAAAATTCATGGTCAATACATTGCGGCTGGCTTGATAGATATCCTCATCAGAAATGTTGGGTACCAGCTCCCGAGCCTGCCTGGCAAAGGATTGGACCACTTCTACAAAACCTCGATCGAGGATCAAGTTGATATGTCGCTCATCAAACGCAAGTGTCTTTTTTGCGAAACTTGACCCCAGTTCGAGAATATCAGTTCTCACCCTTTCCTGACCTAAATTCAAGGTCCGAGCTTGCTTCTTCAATGCAGATTCAACCCCCTGAATCGTATCCACCAATGCCCGATTATTTCGGTCATGGTTGCCTTTAGAATAGCCAAGAGGGAATTGAGGAAAATCCGAGCTACTCTCCCACCACAAGGATTCGAAATACTGGGTGAGACGGGTCACTTCTGTTTGAATAAAATGAGGGTATCGATCTGCTTTGGAATAAGGCATATTCGTGTAGGTGAAGAACGATGATTTGATGAACGCTATTTATATTACGTAAATATGTGGTTCGGGTTTCTTGGGATTTTTTTTAAGGAACAGGTGCTAAAAGGATTTCTTGTACACCACTTGCAGTAGATTCGTAGAGCCTGCCAGCTACTGAATAGACTCCATAGAGACAATTGAGATTATCAATTTTCCTTTGGATCTCATTTTCAATAGTTGTTGAATCCTGGATTCTGGCTGGATCCAACGGTCCCAATAAGCAAGATTCGGCTTTAGGAAAATTCGCCGCCTGTTGGATTACAAAATTGACTCCCTTAACACTGCCATTGATCCTCGGGATGTGCATTGGATCGAATTCCTTCGAATAGGGACTTTGCAGATATCCTGCGTCGGTGTAACTCCCAGCCTCAAAAATGGCTTCCACGGGTCTACCATCCGGATCAATATAGTTCAAGATGCTTTGCACTCCCACTTTGCTTGGTGGCCAGATCCCATATGGGAGTGCAATGATATTATGAAGTAGTTGGATCGAATCAGCATGTCCGGAATTCGTCAGAAAATTACGTATCGCTGCATCGTTTTTTGCCACCTCGGAATGGACATCCCCGGGTCTTGTCAGATCCAGCCGGGGATGCATATAAAGGTGGTTGTATACCCCAATATTATGATTCAAGCACCAGGCAATTACATTTCCCAATTCCTGCTTCCATTGATTATCGTAAATGAACCAATCTTTATTTGGTAGGTCACCATAATACTTATCGCCGAAATTGGCAAAAAGGGAAGCCTTGAATCCAAAATCGGGATGGAGTTGAGCAAATTGCCAAAGGATACCCAGCCCCGTGTTGCCCAGTGGAATACCATGATTATCCAGCGAAATTTGGTCCCCGAAAAAAGCATCGTCGATGGTAATCGCAAGGGCTTTCCTTCCAGCTGGAAGTGACAGGTCACCTTCGATCCAGTCCTGTAACGAGACCAAGCTATAGCCGGCATCATACAAACCTTGAAGTTCATTTTGAAAATCCTCCAATACCACCTTGGTTGCATTGGAAGGACCCATGCGGAGTGCAATAAATCGATGGAAGACCAGAATGGGAATTTGGGGATCCTCCTTCCAAACTGTGGCAGGTATATACACAGATGCTTCAGTTGGAGAAGGTACAGGGGTGAAGACAGGTGTAGGCGCGATCGTTTTCACCTGTTGAGTTGGAGAAGCTATTTGATTAGTTTTGCAACCGGCTAATGCAAGAACCGTCAGCAAAATAAAAATTACCTCTAAAAATAAACCGGGTTTGTGGTTAAATCGACTCAATGGTTGAATCTCCCTGCTGATTATAGTGCCAAATATTTCCCCCTTGACATATAGACGTTTATCTATATAATAATACATCGAAGGATGTCTATATGACAAAAACCGATGTTGTCCTGTTTGCCAAAGCGTTGGCAGATGATACCCGCCAGAAGATCATGCAGATGACCTGCTGCAAGTGGCTTTCTGTAAATGAGATCGTCGAACAAATCAATGTCAGCCAGCCGACAGTTTCTCATCACCTGGCTGTTTTGCGTGATGCTGGGTTGGTACAAGTGCGCGAGGAAGGTAAACAAACCTTCTACCAGTTGGATCAGCACAAAATCGCCATATGCTGCGGAAAACTAATGGTGAAATTTGCTCCCTCAGACGAAATTACATCCATGGTCAAGGAACAATCCTCATGAGTACATCATCCAATCAAATCTTTCACTCAACCAGCACATTGACGTTCAAGGATCGTTGGGATCACATTACAGCACGACTGGGTTGGCAAAGGACCAACCGCCACAGAGTTGACCCGGGTCTGTATGCGATTGGCAATCCCAATCCTCAATCCCCTGTTTTCGTCACAGCCAACTACACTCTCAGCTTCGATGCTGTCCGGTCGGCATTAAAGGGTATGGATGCCTACATCCTGGTGCTGAACACCAAAGGGATCAATGTTTGGTGTGCTGCGGGAAAAGGCTCTTTCGGGACCTTTGAACTCGTCAGACGCATCGAACAGACAGAACTGGCAAAAGTGGTTTCACGTCGTGTGCTGATCCTGCCTCAATTGGGAGCTTCCGGTGTTTCTGCCCACGAAGTGAAAAAGCAAACCGGATTCCTGGTGAAATATGGTCCTGTCCGCGCAGAAGACATCCCTGATTATATGAAGACCGGAGAAGCCACTCCCAAGATGCGCCAGGTGAGATTCGATTTGCAAGATCGTATGGTCTTGGTCTCCGTTGAATTAGTTAATTTGTTCCTGCCGTTGATTGCCGCAGGTATCATCTTTTATTTTCTTGGCGGATGGCTGGGAGTTGGGGCAACTGCTGCGACGGTATGGGGCGTACCTATTTTGTTCTTCCTGCTGTTTCCTTGGATCCCCACAAGAGATTTTTCCACCAAGGGATTCCTGGTGGGGTTGGTCCTGGCACTTCCCTTTGCCATTTCGACATTCTTACGACACGATAGCAGCATCTGGTTTGGATTGCTGAAAGCACTTCCCTTTATTTTAGCCATGCCTGCTGTCGGGGGATTTATCAGCCTTAACTTCACAGGCTCTTCACCGGTTGCCTCACGCACCGGGGTGAAAAAAGAGATCTTCAGTTATATTCCTGTGATGGCCTGGTTAGCGGGGATCAGCCTGGTAATGTTCCTTGCTTCTGCCATTCTTACCTGGATTGGAGTCCTACATGTTTAATTCCTACACCACTAATACGCTGCTCTACGACGCGGAATTGTGCATCAACTGCGGGAAATGCTGGGAAGTTTGCCCTCAAGGGGTTTTTGTTCCTGATGGGAAAGTTGCCAAGCTGGTCAATTCACAGGCATGCATTGAATGCGGTGCTTGTATGCTCAACTGCCCGGTCAAAGCCATTGTGGTGGAAAGCGGAGTTGGTTGTGCCGCCGCCATGATCAATGCGGCTTTGCGTGGACAAAAAATGGAATCGGGCATCTGCGGTTGTGCAGACGATACCTCCTCCGCCACATGCAATTTTGGATAATTTTATTAATTAAGCAAATTCCGGAAACTGATCATTTATGGAAGTATTGCTGGTATAAAGTTTCGTCAACAAATACCAACCCTACTGAATTCCGAAATACCAATTCATAACC
>JBGQAS010000367.1:0-2728 GCA_041494435.1 Anaerolineaceae bacterium
ATCATTAGGAACACAGATGATCAACCTTCCACAGGGCTTGAGAACGCGCCACGAATCCTTGAGGACAGCATCCACATCTTCGATGTGTTCCAGGACGGAATTGCTGATGACTGTGCAAAAGTATTCGTTCTCGAAGGGCATCTCGGAACCAACAGCATTGATACACGATTGGTAAGCTTTCCTTCTCTCGGCTTTTTGTAAGGGACGAACACAAGGGTCAAGTCCGACAGTGATTTGATTCTCGAAAGTAGCAGTAACAAAATGTCCATCCCCACAACCGAGGTCAAGGATGGGCTCTTCCAGCGGGATTTCCTGGTAAAAGCATCCCTCAACTGCCCGCAGGAGACCCCGAAAGTAGGGCAATTCGGAGATATTTTTCCAGAGCAAGGTTTCGGGATCAGGCATTTTTGATCTGTTCGGTTATAGATGCAAACAGGGATTCGTATTCCTGTGCCACCGTATCGGGTACGAATTTTTCCCGGATTGGATCCGCAGGTTGAATGAACGCTTTTCGATTTTTTAATATCTCGATGATTGCCTTTGCCAGCGCTGCGGAATCACCAATGGGAACTACTTTGCCCATTCCAAACGTCTTCACCGGCTGACGCACTCCCGGCAGGTTCGAGACAGCCACAGGTACACCATTGATCATGGCTTCAATTTGCACCAGGCCAAAAGATTCTGTGGAATTCAGGCTGGAAATGACAAGGACATCGATATTGGGATAAAAAGCCGCCATCTGTTCAGGTGAGAGACCATCGAAGAATTTCCAATGCCCGCGGCGTTCATAATCTTCAATAAGTAGCATCAGCTTTTTGAAATACTTTTCTTCCCCAATTTCTTTAACCAGGGGACGGGCAAAATGGACCGCGGCATTCGGATACACCTTCAGGATCGCCGGCATGGCATTCACCAATACTTCCACCCCCTTTTCCGAAGCAAACCGGGCTGCCATACCGATAACAGGAGAATGGTTCTCGGGGTTATTCTCCTGGTGGAACCGCTCGATTTCAACCTGGGTTGCCTGGGGGCTTTCCACCGGTGGCGGGATAACGTGCACCTTATCCAGGTACCTGGAAAGGTAAGGTGAGTTCTCGGCATAATCACGTGTATATGTAACGATGCCATGCGCAAATTTCGCCGCAATGTTATTCATGAAGTTCACAACCAAGTTTGCCGCACGACTCAAAAACCCTGCGGGCATATCCAGGTCGCAGTGATAAGTTAGAACTGTGGGTTTTTTGAAAAGTTTCCCACGGATGGCCATCCCCGCAGCATCGAATTGGGGTAAATGAAGTTGTACAACATCCGCGGCTCGGATCTGACGGGTGGCTTCGAGTCCAATCCCCGGCATGATCACGCCTTTGCTGATGCGAAAGAGCACCGGGACGCGAATAATGTGAAGACCATTCACTTCTTCATGGCGGGGCAAATCTTTACGATATTGGGAGGTCAAAATGGTTACCTGATGACCCCGGGCAGCAAAAGCTTTTGCCAGCCGCTCAGCATAGACCGTCACTCCACTGATGTGAGGACGATAGTAAGTAAGACCAATCAATATTTTCATTGATCTGTTAGAACAATTCTTTGTTGGATTTCACCCATTCAAACAGTTTGTTCAAGCCCAGATTAACCGTCACAGCAGGTTTCCATTTCAAGATTTTGGCAGCTTTGCGGATATCCGAAATGAAAACCTTCTGGTCTCCAGGGCGCCAATCCCCCCATTCCACATGGATTTTCTTTCCAAGCAATTTTTCCAGGATAGGAAAGAATTCATTATAGACGGAGATGGTGTTGGTAACACCTCCACCTACATTGAAGACTTCACCAGCCGAGAGTTCAGGATGGGCAATCGCGAGGTCGTAGGCATTCAGCAAATCATCGACGTAAAGCAAGTCCCTTACCTGTTTGCCGTCTCCGTAAATTTTGATGGGCCGGTTGGTCAGGGCTGCAATCACAAACCATGCCACCCAGCCCTGGTCTTCAACGCCAAATTGCCGGGTGCCATAAATGCAGGACTGCCTGAAAACCACGGTCGGGAAGTCGTAAATTCGATGGTAATCGCGTACGTATTGATCTCCGCAGCCTTTGGAACAGCCATAAGGGGAATGAAAATCCAAAGGTTGGGCTTCGGAAATGCCCTTGGGAAAATCCGCATATTTGTAATGATCGGTTTCTTCCACGACCTTGATGTCGTCCATCCCCCCGTAGACTTTGTTGGTGGAGGAATATATGAAGATGGGTTTCTGGTTTGATAGCCGGGCAGCTTCAAGGGTATTGAAAGTGCCATTGGCATTGATTTCGAAATCCTCGCGCGGGTTGGTGACGGAAGTGGTAACGGCGACCTGGGCTGCCAAATGGATAACCACGTTTTTATTCCTGGCGGCATCCTGGATGGCCTTGGCATCCCGGACATCTCCGATGATCAAATTAAACGATTTATCGCCATGGTTCTTCCTGAGCCATTCCAAATTCCGCCGGGATCCGGCACGGGAAAGGTTGTCGAAAATGGTGACATCTTCTCCCCGGGTAATCAACCGGGAAACATAGTTGCTGCCGATAAAACCGGAACCTCCGGTCACCAGGAATTTCTTCTTCATCGCTTACTCCTTCACAGCCCCGGCTTTCCCGGGAAATAAACTCGATAACCAATATTCCAAGGACTTGCCTTGTTTCAATACACCAATCATACCAAGCAAGGATTGAATAATGAGATGATAGGAATGAA
>JBGQAS010000296.1:0-3307 GCA_041494435.1 Anaerolineaceae bacterium
CCACGCTGCCCATGGGCGGCGCCAAGGGCGGTTGCGATTTTGATCCCAAGGGCAAGTCGGATATGGAAGTCATGCGCTTCTGCCAGGCTTTCATGCGTGAACTTTATCGGCATATTGGACCGGATTGCGACGTTCCCGCAGGTGATATCGGCGTGGGTGGACGCGAGATCGGTTACCTGTACGGTTATTACAAGAAAATCCTTAACGAGCATACCGGCGTCCTCACGGGCAAAGGCCTCGAATATGGTGGTTCATTGATTCGCCCTGAAGCCACGGGATACGGTTCCGTCTATTTCGCTGGCGAAATGCTGGCTACCCAGAAGAAAGATTTCAAGGGAACCCGCTCGGTAGTTTCCGGATCCGGTAACGTTGCCCAGTACACCATTCAAAAGATCAACCAGTTGGGTGGCAAAGCTATCACCGTCTCTGATTCCGACGGCACCATCGTCGATGAAGAAGGGATCGATGAAAAGAAATTAGCCTACGTCATGGACTTGAAGAACATCCGCCGCGGACGCATCGCCGAATACACGGAAAGCCACAAGGGTGCCAAATATTATCAGGGCAAGAGCGTCTGGGATGTGATCACTGAACAGGGTCTCAAAGTGGACCTGGCCTTCCCTTCCGCAACCCAGAACGAAATTGACGAGAAAAACGCCAAGGGTTTGCTCAAAGCGGGCTGCTACCTGGTATCTGAAGGCGCAAATATGCCCTCCACTCCCGAAGCCCAGGAAGTTTACCTGGAAAAGAAGATCCTCTACGGACCTGCCAAAGCCGCCAATGCCGGTGGTGTTGCCACCAGCGGTTTGGAAATGTCCCAGAACTCTCTGCGTTTGAGCTGGGATCGCGCTGAAGTAGATCAGCGGTTGCATGGCATCATGAAGAGCATCCACAAAGCCTCCCTCGATGCTGCCACTGAATACGGTCAACCCGGTAATTACCTCATGGGCGCAAATATCGCCGGTTTCATAAAAGTAGCCAATGCGATGGTCGCCTACGGCGTAGTCTGATCCTGAGTTCCATTTTGAATAGACAGGGACTTGGTTGAACCAAGTCCCTGTTTTGTTTTTCGTGGCTATAATAGGGAAACGGAAATAGACCCATGCCATTGGATGTTTTTCAAGCTGACCGCCTCGTTGAACAGGCTCTGGCCCAATACGCCAACAAGCATTATTCCGGCGATTTGGATCGGGCACAAAAATCCCTCGAAAAAGGGGATTGCGCTTTATGCCGCGGTTTCTCGGCTGAACTGGCTGAACATATCTCCGGCTATCTGAGTGCTGTGGATGGATTGATCCGTGCTGTTTACACCTATGAACCCGAAAAGCTCAAGCATCACGCTGACGAAACCGTCAGCATCAATCCCATGGAAGCCCGGGCAGGGATCAACCTGCTGGTTCTGGTCAACCAGGATGACCCTTCCCTTCCCCAACTGGTCCGCTCCACCGAATCTGCCATACAGGAAAGCCTGAAGAAATTAGGCTGCACGCGATACAGCGACTCCTGCTTTTTCGTGGATGTGCAGACCGTGACCGAAAAACAGGTGAATGAGAACCGGGGATTGGGCGTGCTGGTGGGGCATCTCTCCATCCATTCCATACCATTGTGGAAAAGTGAAGACAGCGCTCTCCTGGCTGCCCATGTACAACACCCCAGACCGGAACTTCCTGCAACCAACCTTCCCGTGGCTGCTTATGACCTGGAGCTGATCCCCGAGACCACCCTGCTTGCCCAGGCGGAAGAAATTGAAAATATGCCAGAACAGGACCGCAAATATGTGGAGCACCGTCTGCGTGAATTAAGAGTGGTGTTGATCCGCCGGCTGATCAGCGATCAATTGGCATATATCAACCTCGCCAAAGAATGGCTCACCATCTCCGACCTGCGCCTGATCCATGAACGTCGCATCAGTACCGGTCGAATCGGGGGTAAATCTGCTGGGTTGCTCCTGGCATTCCGCATCCTCACCGATCTTGGCAGCAAGGAATTACGCGAAAGCATCTGCATCCCGGAGTCGTATTATGTGGGTTCGGATCTTCTGTACCTGTTCATGGCAATGAACGGGTTGATGCACTGGAACAACCAGAAATATAAATCCGAGGAAGCCATCCGGGCCGAATATCCTGAGCTTCATGCCGATATCATGCGGGGCAGTCTCCCTCCCGAAGCTGTCGAAGAACTTCGGGCAACCTTGATAAAGATCGGAAACAAACCAATCATTGTTCGTTCTTCCAGCCAACTGGAGGATAACTTCGGAACCTCCTTTGCTGGGAAATATGAAAGTCATTTCTGTCCCAACCAGGGAAACTTGGAAGAAAACCTGGCAGCCCTGACTTCAGCCATGAAAAGGATCTACGCCAGCACCTTGAATCCCGATGCACTTTTGTACCGTCGCAGCAAGGGCTTGCTGGATTATGACGAGCGCATGGCGGTTCTTCTCCAAACCGTTGAAGGCGAAAGGTTTGGCAGGTATTTCCTCCCCTTTGCCAGCGGGGTAGCATTCAGTCGGAATTTCTATCGCTGGGCTCCCCAAATCCGGCGCGAAGATGGGTTTGCGCGCATGGTGTGGGGCCTTGGTACACGTGCCGTGGAAAGGGTAGGAAACGATTACCCCCACCTGGTGGCACTCAGCCATCCCCTCCTCCAACCTGATGATTCGCCCGAAGCCATGCGCTATTACTCCCAGCAATATGTCGATTTATTGGATTTAGAGGAAAATGTTTTCAAAACCCTCCCCATCCATGAGGTTTTGAACCCGAAATATCCACCTCTGAACTTTGCTGTTCAGCTGGAAAGGGATGGCATCTTTGCCACTCCGCGCAGCCGAGTGATGACTGCGGATATCCCGCATCTCTCCATCACTTTTGATGAATTGCTGCGCCGGACTTCCTTCCCAACCCACTTGAGCCAGATCCTGCGCCTGCTGGAAGAGACCTACCGCCTTGGTGTTGATCTTGAATTCACGGCAGCGGTTGACCTTAACTCATCGCCCAAACCCAAAGCCATAATTACCCTGCTCCAATGCCGGCCTCAAAGTCGCATCGCTGAAGGGCATGCCGTGAAGATCCCCAAGGACTTGAAAGAAAAAGATATCCTTTTTGCCACTTCCTTCATGGTCCCCCAGGGTTATGTTGATGGAGTGCGTTACGTGATTTTCGTTCCGCCGGATGGTTACCACGCGTTGCAGACCCAGACGGAACGCAACGAGCTCACCCAGGCGATCAGCCACTTGAATGGCCTGCTGGCAGACAAAACCTTCATTTGCGTAGGTCCGGGACGATGGGGTACCACCAACCCGGAACTGGGG
>JBGQAS010000383.1:0-2594 GCA_041494435.1 Anaerolineaceae bacterium
AAATCAACTTGGTTGGATCAATTGGGAACAACGAATACCACTGTAACGCGCTTTTATTGTTAGGAAATCGTTGTTTAATTCTTGCGATCTCATCAACAACAATTTTCATCCTTTTATCTTGCAGGTTTGTTAGATACCATTGTTTATCAGCCAGCAGATGCTCAATATTCTCGGGGGGGAATTTTTCATTTTGTAATGTTATATCTTTCAAAAACTTCTGACGCTGTTCTTGGCTTGGCTCTGTAAATAACTTTATTCGTTTAAGGTTATCATTCCAAGCAAAATATTCCCAAGCCTTTGCCCGTTCAAGTATTCTGGTTTGAAAAAGATATTCAATGGAAATCTTCGTTTCAAATAGACTTCTGACAAAGAGGTTACATGGATACACAATTGAATGGTTCACAAGACTATCGATTGCATCCAATAACTCAATGGAATGAAGAAGGAGGATCCACAATGGTAAAAGAAAGGGTTTGGTATCTCCAAAAAAAAGATGTTTTGTCTTTATCGAGAAGTCCTTTAACAATTGGAACGCTGGATTGATAACCTCAAGATCATCTTTAATTTCCAGCATGCTTTGCGAGATATCCAAAACACTATGGTTAAGAGAGACTTTCATAAGATTAGAACACCGGTCCTTTCCGAGATAGTGTACAAATAAATTCTAGCATGGCAACTTACAATTTCCAAACGTCAGCCGGACTAGCCTTGTCGTGCATCCGTTTCTTGTCTGTTTCGACCACATTAACATAATGCCGAACCATATCCGAAGTTGAATTTGATCTTGAAAAACATTACTCAATAATTGAATAATCAATATATAATATGCTCATGCGCACACCAAACGAGGAGCATAGTTCGCTGGAATACGCTGCCTTGGGATTGATCCGGAAGGGGGTTACTTACGGATATGAGATCTTCAAGCAAATATCCGATCAAAAAGGTTTAGGCCAGATCTGGCAGACCAAGCCGGGTAATCTTTATGCACTGCTTGGAAAAATGGTTTCATCAGGGTGGTTGGTATCTTTGGTCAAGTCAGAAGGTAACCGACCTCCGAGGAAGGAATTCTCATTGACTCCCGAGGGAGAAAAAGCTTTCGAGGCATGGTGCTCGAGCACGGTGAAGCATCCCCGGGAAATGCGGCAGGATTTTTTGGCACGGTGGTATTTTGTTCGAGACAACCCACAAGTATCTTCAGAATTAATCCGCGACCAATTGGAGGAATGTTCAGCTTGGGAAGCAGGTTTACTCTCGAAAGAACAAGAAGTTGAAGCTACTGCCTGGTTCGAATCGAATATTTATCAATTCAGGATCAATCAAATTCGAGGAATCAAGAATTGGTTGAACCAACTACAAAGAGGAGAAATATGAAATCGAGAAAAGGTTCCATCGCAATTTTTATAATTGTTTTGGCTATGCTTTTCACTGGTTGTGCGCCTAAGTCAGTTACACCAACGGTCGTCAATACACCAGTCTCATCCACAACAGTTCAATTAACAATCGCAGCTTACCCAGTCACCGTCACGGATGATTTGCAGAGGGAAGTCACTTTTGATAAGGCTCCGGTCCGAATTGTGGTGGCGGGGCGTGCAACGACTTTGCTGCTGGATGCCATGTATATGTTCCCCGAAGCCAGGCAATCCGTGATCGCCTTTGAAAAGAGATTGCAAACCTCGGATGATTTTATGCCGGTGATCGACCCAGCCGCTGTCGATAAAGCCTCGCTGCAAAAGGATTCCAGTGCCGAACAAATTGCACCCTTGAACCCTGACCTTGTGATCCTCAAAACCTACATGGCTGATACCCTGGGCAAACCGCTGGAGGAAATTGGAATCAAAGTGGTTTATCTGGACCTTGAAACCCCGGATGTCTTTATGAACGATATCCAACTCCTGGGAAAAATCTTTGGAGATTCCACACGGGCCGAAACCATTTTGCAATATTATCAAGGCGCCCAGGCATCGATACAAAACTACACGAAACCTTTGCCAACTGCCTCAAACCCCAAAGTACTCTTAATCCAGTATTCCAACAAGGGTGGAACGATCAATTTCAGCGTACCGGCTACCGGCTGGATCCAAACCTCCATGGTCGAAATGGCAGGCGGTACGCCGGTGTGGACGGAGGCATCGACTGCGGGAGCCTGGAATAATGTTACTTTGGAGCAAATCGCTGCCTGGAATCCCGACATGATCTTCATTATTTGGTACCAGGGCGATGCAGCCACTGTCGTCAAAGATGTTTCCACTGACCCGACCTGGGTCCAATTGAAAGCAATGAAAGAAAACCAGGTTTATGGTTTTGCAGGTGATTTCATCAGTTGGGATCAATCAGACACGCGCTGGGTATTGGGACTGACCTGGCTGGCGAGCCGCATCCATCCAGAAATTTTCATAGAGACAAATATCAAAGAGTCTGCCTCGGTCTTCTATCAAACACTTTACAACCTGACTTTCGACCAGGTGGAATCCATTGTTTATCCAATATTAAAGGGAAGCATTGCCCAGTAAATTTACCAGGCGTTGGATTTTTATTTCGATTGCTATCTTATTCCTGGTAGCAATTGGATCCGTTTTCCTCGGCAGGTATCCGAA
>JBGQAS010000125.1:0-6186 GCA_041494435.1 Anaerolineaceae bacterium
GTTTTGAAGGCCGATGCAACTTGTACGATCGATGGCTACACCGGTATCTATGACGGTGCAGCTCACGGCGCAGGTGGTTCGTGCTCCGGCACGGGCAGCTTGGACTTGGGTGATACATTCACCAACTATCCTGGCGGTACTGCCCACTGGACCTATAGCGGCGGTACCAATTACAACGACCGGAACGGATCAGTCGTCATCGATATCAGCAAGGCCGATGCAACCTGTACGATCGATGGCTACACTGGTATCTATGACGGTGCAGCTCATGGCGCAGGTGGTTCCTGCTCCGGTACGGGCAGCCTCGATTTGGATTCGATTTACATCGACTTTCCAGGCGGAACTGCTAACTGGACATACACCGGAGGAATCAATTTCAACGATCAGGACGGCTCGGTAGTCATCGACATCATTAAGGCCGATGCGTCTTGCACGGTCACACCTTATTCTGTTACATATGATAGCGGCTCACACACGGCCACTGGCTCCTGCACCGGTGTGGGTGGACCAAGTAATATCTTAAGCGGTTTGGACCTCAGCGGGACCACTCACACCAATGCCGGTACGTATGATGACACCTGGACCTTTAGCGATGTTACCGGAAACTACAACGGTACCGGGGATATGGTCGGTGATTTCATCAACCCCGCGGATGCAACCTGCACGATCAACGGTTACACCGGCACCTATGATGGCACGTCTCATGGTGCCACCGGTTCCTGCACTGGCATAAGCGGTGCGGATTTAAGCGGAAGCCTGGACCTGGGTGATACATTCAAAAATGTACCTGGCGATATCGCTTTTTGGTACTTCAGCGATGGTAGTGGGAACTACAGCGACCAGAATGGTGATGTAATCATCGAGATCGACCCAGCGGAAGCAAACTGTACGGTCACTCCATATTCTGTAACTTATGACGGCAGCTCACACACTGCCACCGGTTCTTGCACCGGCGTGGGTGGACCGAGTGATATCTTAAGTGGTTTGGATCTCAGCGGGACGACTCACACTAATGCCAATACTTATACTGACATCTGGACCTTTAGCGATGTTACCGGAAACTATAACAACACGGAGGATATGGTCTCTAATTTGATCAACCCCGCAGATGCAACTTGCACAGTTACACCTTATTCGGTAACTTATGACGGCAGTTCACACACTGCCACAGGCTCCTGCACTGGTGTAGGTGGACCGAGCGATATTTTGAGTGGCTTGGACATCAGCGGGACGACTCACACCGATGCAGATACTTATCCCGACACCTGGATCTTCGCCGATGTTACCGGAAACTACAACAATACCAGCGATTCCATCAACGACAGTATCTCCGAAGCAGATGCAACCTGCACGATCAATGGCTTCACCGGTGCCTATGACGGTGCAGTTCATGGAGCAACAGGTTCTTGTTCCGGCACGGGCATCCTCGACCTGGGCTTAACCTTCACCGAATATCCCGGCGGTACTGCCCACTGGACCTATAGCGGCGGTACCAATTACAACGACCAGAGCGGATCCGTTGCTATTACGGTCAATAAAGCCACATCCACTGTAACAGTGACGTGCCCTTCAGTTCCACAGACCTACACAGGCCTGGCACAGACACCCTGCTCAGCAGAAGCAACCGGCATGGGGATGATTGCATTGGACGTAAGTGCATCGCTCCTTTATGCGGACAACACCAATGTGGGGACAGCCACGGTTTCTGCAAGCTGGGGTGGAGAATCCAACCACACCGGCAACACGGGATCAGGTAGCTTCTCCATCAGCCAGGCTGCTGGCTCGGTAAGCATCAATAACATCCCAGTCAGCGCAGAATATGGCGGGAGCTTCAATCCAACTTTCAACCTTCTTGGTGATGGCACGCCCTCGGCTGCCTCGCTTACCTCGGGCATTTGTACGGTGACATCCGGTGTGGTGAACTATGTTGGCGTTGGCACCTGCACTCTGCAAGCCTCGGTCACGGCAGGCACGAACTACCTGGCCGCAACCGGTGCACCTCAATCCTTCACCGTGGTGGACACGACCGCCCCGGAATTGACCCTGCCGGCAAATATCATCCTTGTTGCTGCCGGTCCCCTGGGCGCAACCGTGAATTATGTCGCCACTGCTCTTGACCAGGTGGATGGAGCGGTACCCGTAAACTGCGTACCCGCTTCTGGATCCACCTTTGCCATTGGGACGACCACGGTGAACTGCTCGGCCTCCGACTCACATGAAAACATCAATTCAGGATCCTTTACCATAACCGTCCAGCCGCGGGGAACCACCACTCCGCCAATTTTCCCGCCACCGCAGCCGACCTTACTTATCCCGGTCACAGGCGGACAGCCGGTGAACCTTGTGTGCGGAAGCTGGAGCACCTTGCGTACTCCCCACGGGATTAAGGTGGAATTCCTTTCTGTCCTGTGCGGATACCAGGTTTCCTTAGCCGAAGAACAAGCAGAAACCCTGCCCGGCACCCTCACCGGAACATTCCACCATGGCATCACCCTGCAGATCCTTTCCAGCAACAACCCGCTGGACCTGGTGCCCGAAAATGCTTTCATACGAATATCGTTCCCCATGCCCGAAAACTCCAAAGTCGAAGACTACAGCGTGATGTACTGGAACGTAGCGCTGAATAACGGAATCGGTGGCTGGATGGAACTCCCCCTGACTACAGGGAAATTGAATCCGGATGACAACCTGGATGTCCGCCAGGTCCTTTCCGGGCTGCAAATTGTGAATGGCTTTGCCCAGATCACGGTCAACTTCCCCGGAACTTTCGTGATCGTCAAGAAATAGTACTTTGCAACACTCATTACACTCCAGGGCAAAAACCCTGGAGTGTTTTTTTACCTTCATTGCGAATAATCGTTAATTTACGGATGGTATAATTTTTTCATCTTCACATTCGAATTTTTGGGAGCCCCCATGTCTCAACCCCTCGATTTTCAATCCATCATCCTCACCCTCGATCATTATTGGGCTGAACATGGCTGCCTGATTTGGCATCCCTATTACCAGCAGGTGGGAGCAGGCACTTACAACCCGGCAACTTTTTTACGTGTGCTGGGACCCGAACCCTGGAACGTCGCGTACCTTGAACCTTCCATCCGGCCGGACGACGGGCGTTATGGCGACAACCCCAACCGTCTGCAGCAGTTCTACCAATACCAGGTGATCCTGAAACCCGACCCGGGCAACCCGCAGGAACTCTACCTGGATTCACTGAAAGCCCTGGGGATCGACCCGAAGCAGCACGACATCCGCTTTGTAGAAGACAACTGGCAATCGCCTGCGCTGGGCGCGTGGGGACTGGGCTGGGAAGTCTGGTGTGACGGGCAGGAGATCACCCAATACACCTATTTCCAGCAGGCAGGCGGTTTTGCGCTCAACCCGGTTTCCGTGGAACTAACCTATGGTCTGGAACGGATCGCGATGACATTACAAGGGGTGCGTTCCTTCCAGGCAATCCGCTGGAACAAGGACCGGACCGACGGGGATGTGAACCTCCAAGGTGAAAAGGAACATTCGACATACTATTACGACACAGCAGATGTAGGACGAGTACAGCAAATGTACAACCTATACGAAGCTGAAGCCAACCTGGCTTTGGAAAAAGGGTTGGTTCTGCCTGCACATGATTACATTTTGAAACTATCACATGCATTTAACATCCTGGATGCACGCGGAGCTGTAGGGGTGACCGAGCGCCAGGCCATGTTCAGCAAGATGCGCGACCTCTCTCACCGGGTGGCGGAAGCCTACCTGGCACAGCGCGAAGCCATGGAATATCCGTGGTTGGAGAAAAAGACGTCTGACAAGAGAGAGCATAAAGCAGTAAAAACCACAAAAAAATCAACATCGGATTCTGGCAGCCACCCTGTAGATTTCCTTCTTGAAATTGGAACCGAGGAATTGCCGGTGGATGATCTGGACAGTGCTCTGGACCAATTGCGTAATCGGGTCCCCACCTGGCTGGATGAACTCCGCCTGGAGCATGGTGAAATAAAAGTCATGGGTACGCCCCGCAGACTGGTGGTGATGATTGAAAAGCTGACAACCCGGCAAGCAGACCGGGAAGTGGTGGTAAAGGGTCCGCCTGCCAACCGGGCCTTCGATTCGCAGGGCAAGCTCACTCCCGCCGGGGAAGGGTTTGCCAGGAGCAAGGGAATCCCCCCTGCTGAACTCAAGCCTAAAGAGGTGGACGGTGGGACTTACGCCGCTGCAGTGGTCAGGGAAGCCGGAAAATCAGCAATGGAATTGTTGAGCGAAGGATTGCCCGGGATCATCGCAGGGATCAAATTCGACAAATCCATGCGCTGGAACGAAAGCCAGGTGATCTTCTCGCGCCCCATCCGCTGGCTGCTGGCATTGCTCGGGGAAGAGATCGTTCCATTTGAATATGCCAGACTGACTTCAGGGAAAACCACTCGCGGGTTGCGTTCGATTGACCCGATCATGATCGAAGTAAATACCATCGATGAATACTTGAAAGTTCTGAAATCACAGGGCATCCTGCTAGACCCGGCTGAAAGACAAGCCGCCATCGAAGCGCAAGTAGAAAAGCTTTTGAAAAGTGCGGTCGCTGATCTTGGATTTGAAAAGGATTTGGCACATGAAAACACCAACATGGTGGAAGCACCAACTGCTCTCATGGGTGATTTTCAAAAGGTTTTCTTAGAGTTACCGTCAGATGTACTTGCTTCTGTTATGAAAAAGCACCAAAAGTATTTTCCAGTTTTTGACTTAAAAGCAGATGGGGATTACCACATCCAGGACCACTTCATCGCCATCCGCAACGGGGATGGGAAACACATCGATATTGTGCGTGACGGGAACGAGCAGGTGATCACAGCCCGTTTCGCGGACGCCAAGTTCTTCCTGGAGCACGACCTGAACCACAAGCTGGAGGATTTCCTGCCACGCCTGGAAACACTGACCTTTCAAAAGAAGCTTGGGACGATGCTGGCGAAATCGAAACGGATCGAAAAGATCGTGGAAATCGTCTTGAAATCCGTTGAAATGCCGGCTGTGGAAAAAGAAGAAACCCGTCGGGCAGCGCATTTGTGCAAAGCCGACCTGGCGACCCGCATGGTGGTGGAAATGACCTCTCTGCAGGGCATCATGGGCGAGTACTATGCACAAAAGAGCGGGGAGAGCTTGGGGGTGGCACTGGCTATCCGCGGGCACTACCTACCACGATTTGCAGGAGATCGACTACCTTATTCAGATCAAGGCAGACTGGTGGGGATCGCTGACCGGTTGGACTCCTTAGCCGGACTGTTCGCAACCGGGATGGCTCCGACAGCGGCAAAGGATCCCTTTGCACTGCGCCGGGCTGCACTCGGGCTGGTACAAGTGCTGATCGGTTGGGGGCGCATCTTCGATCTGGAATCGGGATTGGATGTGGCGATCAAAGAATTGCCCATCACGATGTCAGCTGAGAACCGGGCAGCCTGCCTGGAATTCATCCGCGGACGGTTGCAGAGTTATCTGCTGGAACAAGGAAATAAGTACGACGTCGTTGCCGCTGTTTTGGCAGCTCAAAGCCGGAACCCATATGGGACCGCAAAAGCGGTAAAGGAATTGACTGCTTGGACTGAGAAATCCGAATGGAAAACGATATTACCGGCTTATGCCCGTTGCGTGCGCATCACCCGTGACCAGACGCAGGAATTCCATGTGGATGAGGGATTGCTGAAAGAACCTGCGGAAATGGCGCTTTTCAAGGCAGTGGAAAAAGTCCAAGCTGTGAAACGGCAACCTGGTAGCGTTAATGATTTGCTGAAGGTTTTCGTTCCGATAATCCCGGAGATCAATGCATTCTTTGAAAAAGTACTGGTGATGGATAAGGACATTCGTCTCCAGCAAAACCGATTGGGATTGCTACAGAAGATCTCCCACCTGGCAGATGGTGTAGCGGATTTTAGTTTGCTGGAAGGGTTCTAAACTCGGGGCGAAACAATATTATAAAAATAACCCCCGTCTCCCCTCAAGTTGGAGAGAATAGTAAGAAAATGCCTGGAACTTAAATGACTGCATGTTTATGACCCAGAATTATTTGATGTACCATGGGTAAAATGGACTCATATTATTGTCACATCGACAAATTACAATCCGTGCTTTTGTGATTCGCCAGAGATAGTCCAAAGTGTTTTGTCAAAGAACCTTACTGGCTGAGAAAAAGAAAGAGGTGAA
>JBGQAS010000165.1:0-5229 GCA_041494435.1 Anaerolineaceae bacterium
CGAAGCCATGGGTGCTGGGAATGCTCACATTGGTTGGATGCCCCCCTTGGCCTATGTTGTCATGAAATCCAAAGGATATGGTGATGTGGGTTTGGTGACTTTGCGTGCAGGGTTGGATCACTATGGTTTTGAATACATCGCTCGCAATGATGCCGGCTTTACCAGCTACTATGATGCCGCCACTGGAAAAGACACTGCTGATGCTAAAACCGCCCTTGCTCAGTTCGATGGCAAGAAACCCTGCTGGACGGATCCTTATTCTGCCTCCGGCTACGTAATGCCTCTTGCTAATTTGACTTCATTGGGATTCACGGTGAAGGCAGGGGCGTTTGTGCAAGGTCATCCGACTGTAGTCACAGCAGTCTATAGCAAGGGCATTTGCGATTTCGGTGCTGTTTATATCGATGCCCGCTCCGCTGTGGTTAAGACCCTTCCCGATGTCATGACCGTGGTCGATATCATCTGGGTTTCCGATAACATCATCCCGAACGATAATGTTGCCTACGCAACCGTGGTTCCCGCTGATATGCGCACGAAACTCAATGATGCCCTTCTCCAGTTGACCACCACAGAAGAAGGAAAGGCAGCATTAAAGGCTGTCTATAACATCGATGGTTTGAAAGTTGTCGATGATTCCTTCTATGATGATTTCCGTGTATACCTGCAGTCAACAGGTTTGGATATCACCACACTCGTAAAGTAAACCTTCGCAGAATAAGGCGAGGGGTGGGAATAATCCCCCCTCGCCTTTTCATAATTCAAAGCAAAAGACGCGGAGGGTAAAATAATACATTTTCTCTCGGCGTCTTCTTATTTCAATTGTGAATAGATATTGAACGAGGTGAAAAAGTGTTGAAAATTGAACATCTAACGAAGGTTTATCCTAATGGCACAGTTGCTCTGAAAGATGTCAGTTTTGAAGTCAAAGATGGAGAATTCCTAGTGATCATCGGTTTATCCGGGTCAGGAAAATCCACATTACTTCGTTGTATTAATCGTTTGATAGATCCCACCGAGGGCAAAATCACAATGGATGATGAAGATATCACCGCAGCCAAAGGTGAGCAATTACGACACATTCGTAGGCATATTGGGATGGTCTTTCAACAATTCAACCTTGTCAAGCGATCGAGCGTGATGACCAATGTTTTAAGCGGTCGATTGGGGTATGCGAATGCATGGCTTTCAATGCTAGGGATTTGGTCGGGAGAGGATAAGCAGCGGGGGATAAAAGCATTGGAAAGAGTTGGTATTCCAGAAAAGGCCAAGATTCGTGCCGACTCATTATCTGGTGGTCAGCAACAAAGGGTGGGGATTGCCAGGGCGTTAATGCAAGAACCTGAGATCATTCTTGCAGATGAACCAGTAGCAAGTCTTGATCCTGTTCTTGCTCATACCATTTTGCAATACCTTGAAGTATTAAACAAACAAGATCACGTGACTATCATTTGCTCCCTTCATTTTCTGGACCTGGTTCACCGCTATGCATCCCGAGTTATTGGTCTTAAGGATGGGATAAAAGTTTTTGAGGGTTCTCCCAACCAGATTGATCGAGTTAAATTTAAAGAGATCTACGGAGAAGAAGCTCAAGAAGTCCGTGCTACTACCGTGGAGTCAGTATGATCGAAAAGCCCAAATCGAGTACTTCACCTATCCTTCGAGCTGGGCTTTCTTTACTTATACCCGGATTGGGTCAGGTCATCAAACGAGAACCTAAACGAGGGGTTGGAATATTCTTTTCTGTAGCAACTATCTTTGCTTTTGCTTATTGGTACTATGTCACTTCCACCCAGATCGGATGGTTCATCTTCCCAGCGTTATTATGGGTTTGGAATATATTCGATGCATATATTCCCAAAGGAGCACCAATTTTCATCGCAGCCATATTTTGGCTGGGTGCAGCTTATGGGATTGGATGGCAAGCAACGGGTGTGGATTTTGGAGCTTTATTTGGGAACACCGAACGAGCCAGAGCCATTATCCAGCCTATGCTGCACCCGAATTTTTTATCCAGATCGACCAATACAACACAAAGTTGGGTGGAATTCCAGGTACCTTGCTCCCCAACTGCACCAAATGCTGACAGAACAGATAACAATATCCACCTGGTTCTTACCCCTAAATGCGGCACTATTGGCGATTCCTTCACACTCGTAGTAACGGGGCTAATGCCCAATTTCGATACGGATATTTATTGGACGAATTCCATTGGGGATGTCAAAATGCTCGGACCTGGCTTCAGCAGCATGCTGAAAGTAAAAACCGACGCCAATGGAACATTGAAAGCTCAATTCCAGGCGCCACCTACCGCCTTGATAGCCACGGGTGATTTGAGCGTTCCTAAATTACACCGAATTTACATAACACAAACAATAACGCTTCCAGGCGTCATCATTTCCAGTGACGGCAAGTATGTTGTCCAGGGGATCTATGAAACCATCGCCATGGCTTTACTAGCCACAGCACTTGGGATGATTTTCGCCATCCCGATTGGATTTTTGGCAGCTCGGAATTTGATGTCAGCCAATGTCGTGACCAAAGGGATTTACTTCTTAATCCGTTCCATCTTGAACATCGTCAGGTCGGTTGAGGTCCTGATCTGGGGGATCATCTTCGTAATCATTATTGGATTGGGCACCTTCGCAGGCCTGCTGGCAATCACCATTCACACCATTGCAGCTCTGGGAAAACTGTATTCCGAAGTCATTGAAGGGATTGACCCTGGACCTATTGAAGCGATCAAGGCAACCGGTGCAAATTGGTTCCAGGTAATTCGATATGGCATTCTTCCCCAAGTCCTTCCTCCCTTCACAGCACTCACAATATATCGATGGGATATTAACGTCCGTAGTTCAACCATTGTGGGATTTGTCGGAGGTGGCGGGATTGGTCTCTACCTTATCCAATGGATAAATAATGCAGACTATCAAGCGGTATCTTCTGCGTTCATAGCCATCGGTTTGATTGTCATACTGATGGACTTCTTCAGCGCTCAGCTCAGGAAGCAGATCATCTGATATGAAAAAATCACCGATCCTTAGATATTTTATCTGGTTCCTGATTGGAGCTGTTGTTGTAGGAGCATTTGGGCTGAGCATTAAAGTAACTGAACCTAATTTTGGCAAACTGATTGCTAACCTTTACAAGGCTAAACAAATTCTTCCAGAGCTGCTCTCTCCAGATTTGATCACTCGCACATCGGGAACTGAAACCTATGACCTTCCTTTTCCAATACCCTGCGGCAGTGCCCAAGTCACAACTCCAACCTTCGGCTCAGGGGTTCAATTAAGTGCAGATCCAACTTGCGCTGATCCAGGAACCAATTTCACTTTGACAGGGAAGGGCTTCCCGGGTAATGCTGATATCCGTATAGGTTTTCTTCTTCCTAATGGGAATGTCCTAGAGGTTATCCGTTTTACAACTACTTCATCTGGAAGTTTCACTCAGGTGATGGAAGCCCGCCCTATTGCTGCTGCAGTAAATGGAGTAACAGCGAGTGTGGATGTTGTAGTTAAACTCACCGGTGGTGTTGCCCGACCTTCCCAAGCTTTAATCGATGTGACCAATGCTATCCTTGTAACCATACTGATGGCTTTACTTTCCACTACCCTTGGCACAATACTGGCAATTCCTTTTGCCTTCCTTGCTGCCCGAAACATAACCAAGAAGGGCGTTATTGGGAATGCCATCTATTTTCTGAGCCGCTCCGTTTTGAATATCATCCGATCTTTCGAACCCTTGGTTATGGCAACCATCTTTGCTTTGATCGTTGGATTTGGCAGCCCATTCGCAGGGATTTTGGGATTGGTATTAGTCACAACTGCATCCCTCGGAAAAATGTTTTCTGAAGCGATCGAAAGTATAGATCTTGGACCAGTTGAAGCTTTGACTGCAACAGGTGCAAACAGGGTCGAAGTACTTCTATACGCAGTGGTTCCTCAAGTTGTTCCGGATTTCCTTTCTTATATTATTTATCATTGGGATATCAACGTTCGTATTTCAACGGTCATCGGGTTTGTTGGCGGTGGTGGAATCGGATACTACCTGAGTCAAATGATCAACACTACCCAATTCCAAAAGGCCAGTACAGCTTTACTGGCAATTATCATTGTCGTTATGATCTTGGATTTCTTAAGCGCCGATATTCGTAAAATGTTTACTTAGAATCTCATTGGTATTCGTCCAATAACACTTTAGACGGCCAATTATTTGACAGAAAGAGTTGGTGTTCATAGAATTTAACGAAGTTCTTTGCCGGGAGGATTGAATGACAGATTACATCGGCGCGATCGATCAAGGAACAACCAGCACCCGCTTCATGGTGTTCAACCATTCGGGTGAAATTGTTGCGAGCGATCAAAAAGAGCATAAACAGATATACCCTAAACCCGGATGGGTAGAACATGATCCATTGGAAATATGGGAGAACACCAAGCTTGTCATTCAAAATGCGCTCCGCAAATCGAGCCTGGATTACGAAGACTTGGCAGCCGTAGGGATAACGAATCAACGCGAAACCACAGTTATTTGGGATAAATTGACTGGCAAACCTCTTTCAAATGCCGTTGTATGGCAGGATACTCGCTCAGATGTCATCTGTGACACTTTGGGAAAAAGCGAAGGCAAAGACCGGTTTCGTAAAAAAGTTGGTTTGCCCCTGGCAACTTATTTTTCCGGTCCAAAGATCAAATGGATGATCGAAAATATCCCAGAAGTTAAATCTGCGATAAAGACGCACACAGCCCTTTTTGGGAACATCGATACCTGGTTGATCTGGAACCTGACTGGCGGAATTAGAGGTGGGATTCATATCACGGATATCTCCAATGCTTCCCGAACCATGTTGATGGACCTGAAAACCTGTCAGTGGGATCAGGGAATCCTGGATATCTTTCAAATCCCTGCGGAGATATTGCCAGAAATCCGCCCTTCTTCTTTCACATATGGCACCGGTCAAGAGATATTACCGGGAGTCCCTGTATCTGGCGACCTGGGAGATCAACAAGCTGCTTTGTTTGGACAAGCCTGTTTTGCCCCAGGAGAAGCAAAGAACACCTACGGAACGGGCTGTTTTATGTTAATGAATACGGGCACTCAACCAGTGGAAAGCAAATTTGGTTTGTTAACCACCCTGGGTTATCAAATTGGCAACCAAAAACCTGTCTATTGCCTCGAAGGTTCCATCGCCATAACGGGGGCTTTGGTCCAATGGCTCCGGGATAACCTCCA
>JBGQAS010000321.1:0-3072 GCA_041494435.1 Anaerolineaceae bacterium
GTATTCACTGTTAGAAATAAAAAGAATCTGAGTGGTCTACGTTTCAACTGGATAAATTATGCCTAATAATTATTTCTCAGATAAGGTAATTACAATAAAAGACATTGCCACGGCTGTTGGAGTGTCGACCAGTACTGTCTCGCGTGTTCTCAATGGAACCAAGATGGACCTCATCAGCGAGAAAACCAGAGAAAAGGTCCTCAAGGTGGCTGCGGAACTTGGCTACACCTCCAACCCACTGGCGCGTGCCCTGAAGGGTAAACAGACCTATCTTTTGGGATTGATCGTTCGCGAGATTGCTGATCCGTTTTTTACCAGCCTTATTTCTCACCTCAGCACCCAAGCAGAAAGGCTCGGCTATCACATCGTGCTGGCTCACGCCCGCAGTGATACCCAGGAAGCCATTCAGATGAGCACTGCGCTAGACACCCGCCACTTGGACGGCATTTTTGTATTGGGTGACTTGCACGATGATGAAACTGCCCTTCGAAAAATCTTACAAGGGAACCGGGTAGTGGTTGCTATGTGTCACGGGCCGAATCCCGAGTGGATACCCAAGGTGAACATCGATAATCGGGTCGGGGTCACACTGCTGCTGGACTACCTGTACTCTCTTGGCCATCGCCGCCTGGCTTTCATTGACGGTGGTTGGCTCGGAGATATCCGGGAACGACTTGTTGTCTTTAAAGAATATGTCAAGTCACATGCTATTGATCAGTTTGCTCAAATCATCAAGGCACCAAACAACGATGCAGCAGGGGGTTACGAGGCATTAAAGGAAATTTTCAGACTTTCTCCTCGTCCGACTGCGGTGTTCGCGGCAGATGATGTCATGGCATTTGGTGCATTAAAGGCAGCAGCTGATTCGCTTATCCGTGTGCCTGAAGATCTATCCATCGTTGGCTTCGACGACATAGAATTCACACAATATACATCTCCGTCATTGACAACGATTCGACAGCCGATCGAAGAAATGACTCGGCATGCATTATCTTTAATTACTGATCTGATTGAAAAGAAAAATATACCCTCGGAGATGACATCGATCCGCATTTCTCCAGAGCTGATCATCCGCCAGTCTTCCGGTCCTGTCCCATAACCGAGAGAACATGATGGCAGACATATTCCCACAACGAGTTTTGGCTGTAGGTGCACACCCGGATGATTTGGAAATTCAATGCGGCGGGACCTTGGCTCGTTTTGTCAAGCGCGGCACGGTGGTATGTATGGCAATCGCCACCAACGGCTCTGCTGGCCATATGTTGATCACACCAAAAAAGTTGGCTCGAATAAGGCGCCAGGAGGCTGAAATGTCAGCAGCGAAGATCGGCGCCACTTTTTACTGGCTTGGTTATGACGACGAACTTATCGCCAACGATATTGAAACCCGTTTGGCTTTTGTTGAACTAATTCGTCAAGCCAAACCAGATTTCATCATCACTCACGACCCTCAAGACTATCACCCAGATCACCGCGTGGTCAGCCGCTTGGTTTTTGATGCCTCCTTCCTTTCCAGTCTTCCAAATATAAAAACAAAAAGTGCGCCTCATCCTGGCGCGCAACCATTGATCTATTTTGACACATTTGGCGGTGTAGGTTTCCAACCAAGCGAATATGTGGACATTAGTGATGCCTTTGAAATCAAACGCGAAATGCTCGCCTGTCATACCAGCCAGGTCAAATGGCTGAAGGATCATGATCAATTAGATGTTCTGGAGATGATTGAAATACATGGGCGAGAGCGTGGAATGCAGTGTGGTGTGAAGTACGCTGAAGCATTCCGCTCCGAAACTGTTTGGCCGCGCTTACGCTCTTTTCGACTCCTACCCTGAGAAGGTCGATATGCAAGAATTTGATTTTGCTGGCTTGAGTAACAAAGGGATGTGGTTCCACGATTCGTTATTTGGTTTTCCCATTCGGATCGTGAGAATCTACGGATTAACATGTCAGTCATTGATAGCAAACACATCTTTCAACAACGCGAGGAGAATCAATGTTCACTGTGAATGATACCGAACGGAATTGGGGGTGCCGGGTAAACACTGACATCAAATGGAAGGGCATGCGAGCTTTAATTCTTCAGAATGAACTCATCCAGCTCGTAGTCCTTTTAGATAAAGGTTCAGAAATTATTCAATTTTTATATAAACCCTTAGATATAGATTTTATATGGCGAGGACCAAATGCTTTGCGTAATCCAGAACACTTTGATCAAACTGATGGATCAGGTTCATCTTCATTTTTTGATCACTGGTCGGGGGGTTGGTTTGAGGTGCTCCCTAATGGCGGTCCAGCCTGCGAGTATAAAGGAGCAGTGTTAGAGAATTTTGCTGAAACAATTAATCTTCCGTGGGAGTTCCAGATCCTTGAAAATACAGCGGAGCAGATCAGTGTAGGTCTATGGGTCAGAACCCGTCGAACCCCATTTCTTTTGCGGAAGACATTGAGACTCAAGACCGGTATACCCGCTTTATTTATTGAGGAACGAGTCATGAACGAAGGCAAAGAACGGATGGAATTCATGTGGGGTCATCACCCCGTTGTTGGCACACCTTTTTTAGATGAGAACTGCCGGTTGTATGCACCTGAATGTACGGTGGAGGTTTTAGACGCCGAGGATGGACCTGATCATCGCATGGGGTTACGTCAGGTGGGAAAATGGCCAAAAATCAAAGACCGGGATGGAGGCCAATTGGATTTGCGGACTATCACCCCACTTACTGACCGCACCATGGACAACTGCTATCTGAAAGAATTTAAAGATGGGTGGATCGCTATTCAAAACCCAAACCGAAAGTTGGGATTTGGCCTTGCTTGGGACCCATCAGTGTTTCGTTATATCTGGGTCTGGCAAGCCTTTGGAGGGGGTATCGGTTACCCCTGGTATGGGCGTACATACAATATTGGCATTGAACCTTGGACGAGCTATCCCTGCGCTGGTTTGACGGAAGCGGTTGCTCGAGGTACAGCCGTCCACCTAGAAGCTGGATGCAGCCTGGATGCCTGGTTGACAGCAACGGTATTTACAGGAGACCATGAGGTTCATCAAATCTTACGCGATGGCACAATAAA
>JBGQAS010000417.1:0-2329 GCA_041494435.1 Anaerolineaceae bacterium
GCGATAGAACTGTGGCTCAGGAGCTTTAACCTCCAACTGGATATCTTGCAGGTTCCCCGCCCAGGCCTTGCCAGCCTCTGGCAGCCATTCCTTCAATACCTTGGAAATCTGCTCACCCTTTATTTGAGCTGACGTTCTTCCAAGCACTAGTAAAGCTCCAGGATTGCTGAAGATAACCCGGTTTTCCAAATCGGTAACCAGTACTCCATCCGACATATTCTTGATGATCATGTCAGTCGCGATGGGTAGTAAATAAAACTGGTTAAAACGCAAAGTCGCCAGGCCGAACAGGATCACTGTCGCTACGAAACTGAGTGGAGTTTCATCTGCATACGGGAGGGGGTCCCAATGTATCACATCTACTGCAATGCTGACAGCTAATAAAATCAATAAACCTGCGATCAGTAGCACGGTCTGTACGCGTAAAACACCGCGCGCATTAATAAAAGCGCGTATCAGCAATCCCAAGCTGGCAAATCCAAGGAAATACATATACGCCAAAAATGCGGTATACAGTGGACCGTTTCCTCGGACAATACCTTGCAGTGTCTCTACGACCATCCACATAAGGTGATGAAAAGGGTTGGTGATCACAATGCCCATGATAATTAATGTGATGCTAACAGCGGCGAATAATATTCCCCGGGGGACACGCTGCAACCGCAAACTAAATTCAAGTGAGAAAAAAAATAATCCCATTAAAGTATTAAGGATTGCAAATGTAGTAACCACCCACCAGATTTCTTTCCAAAATAGACTGGTCGCAAGGTCGTCAAATACTGTCCCCATCATCCAGGCTGCACCAGAAATAGCCATTACAGCAAATGACCCTGCGCGCGATACTTTGCTTCGCGAGCGATATGCACCCACCGCCACCGCCAGGCTGATCAGGGCTGCAAAAACCATCAATAGGTTCATTGGAAGTCTGTTCATGAATTCCAATTCTTTCCTTAAGCTCGATGATGAAGAAATTTACACGTTGAGGGGATGACGATGATATTTATTATAACGAAAAATACCTATCTAGATCATCTTTGCACGAAAAAAAACCACCGACCTCATATTGGTCAGCGATAATTCTGGTCGGGGCGGGCGGATTTGTGAAGCGCAGTGGAATCCTTTGATGTTTAAAGGAAACCGCCGACTTCTCGAACTTGGAAAATAATCCAACTAAATTTACACTTTTCTTTTTTTGAAGAGCTGAAGCTGTATAGTAACTTACATAAAAAATTGATGTTTATTAGGGAGACAAGCCCCGGGACATTTACGGATAATGGTAGTGACAAACACACGGCCCGGGATGTTCGGCTGTAGCCGTGTACGCGCGTGAGAACCATGATTCCATGAGAGTCTTGAAGGTGGGACTTGCGTAAGGAACAAAGCAAATCCGGGAACAACTGGCGTTGACGCAAGACATAAGCCCAAAATCGAGCGTACCGGTCCCCTTCGTGCCCCGCATGTTTTGGCCACGGTTGTCGGCTAGAGTACCGATGATATCGCCAGTATGAACCCCTTGCCCTTCGGTTACGGACAGGTTCTGGAGCGGTTCAAAAATATATATGATGGTGTTTTGACCACCAATGTCAAGAAAGACCTCAGCATAGGTGTTCACCGTGCCGTCGTCCTCCGTCTTGGTTTGGGTGGTGATTCTGGATATATTCCCGGAGGCGGTTGCCTTGACGGGTGTACCGGTAGGCGCCACGAAGTCCACCCCCTGGTGGATGCCTTGCGGGTTCTGAGAGGTGGGCATCGATGCGCCTATGGCGCCATAATAGGTATTCATGAAAACTTCGGGAGTATCTTCGAGAGGAGAATTCAAGACGATCGGCGTGTTTGAATTCGTGGAGGTGACTGCAACAGGCGACAGGTTGGAATTCGTCGAGCTAGCCGCAATAGTTGGAGTATTGGTTAGTGGAATAAGCTGTTCACAGGCATCAAGAAATGATGCTGCAAGAATCAATGAAGATATTATTAGAAAATTGCGGAGTGAAAATTTATTTTTTATTTTACTGACCTTTTAGCAACTCCAACATTGCATCATAAGATGGCTTGGGATTGAAGTTCTTATCGAAGATGAATCCATTCCCATAACCTTCAAAAACTGGGACATTCTGATATCTATCCGTTACTCCCCATGTGTGGAACAGTATGACGTTCTCATTTTCCATGGCAATCTTCAATAACCCGGCGTAATACTTAGCCTGCCACTGCAGTCGTTTACCATATTCCGCCCTACCCTCCGGAGTATTGAAATCAATGTCATCGATTTTGACCTGACCTTCCACCTCAGTGAAGGCCACCTTCAATCCTTTACTGGCATAGCGCTTGA
>JBGQAS010000414.1:0-2349 GCA_041494435.1 Anaerolineaceae bacterium
CAGGTCCTGTATCGGACTTGTTGGGCGTACGAAGCTGGTACATCTTTGGCGGGATCACATGCATCTTGATGGCTGTTGCGGGATTGTTAATCAAACCCATCATGAATATTGAAAGTAACCGGAAAGATCAGGCTGATACTCTTTCCGCACCATCAAACGAATAGTATCCAGGGATTTCAAGTTTCGGGTGTCACCGTATAATAGGGGGAGGGGAAACCCAGGTGGAAACCAAACCCGAAAATTTTGTCATTCCTGAAAAATGGGCACGCCGGTTCTTTGTTGTCTGGACCGGGCAGGCGTTTTCCTTGTTCGGTAGCGCACTTGTCCAATTCACTTTGATCTGGTATTTAACCAAGACCACCGGTTCAGCTACCGTGCTGGCAACAGCCACCCTGCTCGGGTTGCTCCCCAATATCTTTTTCTCTCCCATCGCTGGCATCTGGATCGATCGTTGGAATCGCCGCCTGGTGATGATTTTTTCCGATAGCCTCATTGCGTTTGCTACATTGGTTTTGATTGTCTTATTCGCCACGGGTTGGGTTCAGGTGTGGCACATTTATGTGATTTTACTGATCCGGGCAATGGGTGGTGCCTTCCATTATCCGTCCCTGCAGGCTTCCACGTCGCTAATGGTGCCCAAGGATCAACTGCCGCGCATCGCTGGTATGAACCATACCCTGGCAGGTATCAATAATATTGTGGCTCCTCCGCTTGGCGCTTTGCTGTTGGGCTTGCTCCCGATGCAAAATGTTTTGTTGATAGATATTGGCACCGCGGCTTTGGCGGTGGGAATTCTTCTCTTTACTTCCATCCCGCAACCGGCTCAGCACCTGGATGAATCGGGTAGGGTTCGGAAAACCACTTTCTGGCAGGATCTGCAGGAAGGGTTTACCTACATCGTCCGCTGGCCCGGTTTGATGGCTATCATTTTGTTGGCAGTGAGCATCAATTTCCTGCTTGCTCCCATGAATTCTTTCATGCCGCTCATGGTCACCCGCATCTTCAACGGGGGGGCTTTGCAATTGGGCTGGTCGGATTCCTTGTTTGGGGTGGGAGTGATCATTGGCGGGATTATCTTGACCGCCTGGGGTGGATTTAAGAAACGGATTATCACCACCCTGGTGGGGATCATGGGCATCGGTGTGGCTGTCATTGTTGCTGGTTCGGCTCCATCAAGCCTGTATCCCATGTTCCTGGCTGGGTTCTTTATCCTTGGCTTCACAGAAGTGATCACCAACGGACCCCTGATTGCCATCTTGCAATCCAATGTCGATCCGGAAAAGCAGGGCAGGGTGATGACCCTCATGACCTCTGGTGCGTCTGCCATGTCGCCGATCAGCCTGCTGGTGGCAGCGCCCATTGCGGATAGGCTTGGCATCCGGGTCTGGTATATAGGGGGCGGCATTCTCTGCGTGGCAATGGCGGCGATTGCCTTCTTCATCAAGCCCTTGGTAGAAATTGAAAAGAACCGGAAATCTTCTCCCCAGGAAGCTGAAAATGGAAGTTCTGTCCAGGAAACGGAAAACGTATAATGGAGTAGGTGAGATATGAAAACCAGTGATTTCATCGCTTGTCAAAATTTCCCCTGTCAAGACACCGCTTCAAAGAATTACCTTGTACCTGAAATTGAGATATCTCCCGAGAAAATTTGAATGGTGATGATTTCCGAATCAGCACCTGCAGATCGGAAGGATTATTTTTATTCCGGTGTAGATGCGCTTTTTGCTCAGACCACCCTGCTGGCATTCCAGGATGCCGGGGTAAAAGCCAGTTCCATCCAGGAACTGGTGGATAGGGGGATCTATTTCACCACCGCTATAAAATGTTCCAAAACAGGGTATGGCATTCAAACCTCAACCATCCAGGCATGTTCCAGGCTTTTGGAGAAAGAACTTAACCTTTTTCCCAATGCAAAAGTCTTCATGCTGATGGGTAATGTGGCTATAAAATCCTTAAATACCATTGCCCGAAGAGCGGGTGAAAAAGCTCCCATCCCGGTAGGTTCCACCTACAAGATCCGCGGGCAGGAGTATTTCTGGCACCTCCGGCGGGTGTTTCCTTCCTACCCGCAAGCAGGTCCCAGCTTCTTTATCGAAAAAAGCAAACGCAAAATGATTGCTGAAGATATAGCATCGGCGATGAAACTTCTTTAATTTAATGGCATAATAAAAAATCTCCCACCAAATTTGGTGGGAGATTTTTGTTTGCATTGATGAAAACTATTTCTTTTCCTTCATGAAATTCTCGATCATGCTGGTGAATTCCATGGGGAAGATGAACTTGGAAGAAGCACCCTGGCCCAGGGACTTGAGGGTTTCAAAGTATTGCAGGGTCATCGTCTTCTGGTCC
>JBGQAS010000201.1:0-4613 GCA_041494435.1 Anaerolineaceae bacterium
CACTTCCAGTTTTTTGTTGAGCATTTCCAGGTAGGTGAGCTTGTCGAATTTTTTTGCGGTTTTGTTGGTCTTCGGGTCGCTGTCGTATACGCCATCCACCTTGGTGGCTTTGATCAGCACGTTGGCACCGATCTCCATGGCACGCAATGCAGCTGCCGTATCGGTGGAAAAGTAGGGGTTCCCTGTACCGCCGCCGAAGATTACCACGCGTCCTTTTTCCAGGTGACGGATGGCGCGCCGGCGGATGTAAGGTTCTGCCACGGAGCGCATTTCAATCGCAGATTGCACCCGGGTGACCACGTTTAACCTTTCCAGGGCATCCATCAGCGCCAGGGCATTCATCACCGTTGCCAGCATGCCCATGTAATCCGCGGTGGCGCGGTCCATGCCCATTTTCAAGCCTTCCCGCCCACGCCACAGGTTGCCGGCGCCGATCACAATAGCCACATCCACGCCCATTTCGCGCACTTCACGGACCCGCTTGGCAATCACTTCCGCTTGCTGGGTGCTGATGCCTTCACCCGAATCGTTGCCCAAAGCTTCACCCCCAAGCTTGAGCAGTATCCGCTGGAATTTCAATTTTTCCATTTGGTCTCCTGATCCAAGTCGTTTCCCATCCTTGATCCATGCTTATTGTAGTACATCTGCAAATCCATGGTTCAAGAAAAGGGTAGAAAAAAGCCAACCTTTCGGTTGGCTCTTATTTTTATACCTTGTTTTCTGCTTCGCTGGTCTCACCCAAAACCCAGCGGATGAAGCGCCGTACAACTATGTTTTCACCCAAGGCGATCACTTGCTCGCTGATCAGCTTTTGAATGGTGACGCTCTCATCACGGATGTAGGGCTGGCGCAGCAAAACGGTCTCATCCTTGTATTTGTTCAGGTTGCCTTCGATGATCTTGGGCAGGATGGCAGACGGTTTGCCTTCTTCTTTCGCCTTGGCTTCGTAGATGGATTTCTCGTGTTCCAATACTTCAGCGGGGATGTCTTCCTCGCGGATGTACAGCGGTGCAGCTGCAGCGATTTGCAGAGCCAGCTCGTGTGCCAGTTTACGGAATCCATCCGCGCGAGCGACGAAATCGGTCTCGCAATTCAACTCGACCATGACACCGATCCGTCCTTCACCATGGGAGTACAGTTCCACCGTGCCTTCGGAGGCTTTGCGGTCCGCGCGTTTTTGCGCAGCAGCCAGGCCTTTTTCGCGCAAGATGTCGATGGCTTTTTGCATATCGCCATTAGCTGCAGTGAGAGCTTTCTGGCATTCCAAAACACCCGCACCCGTTGCTTCTCGTAATTTTTTTACATCTTCCGTTGATATCTTCATATTTCACCTTAATGCCGGTTGATTCCGCCAGCTGTTATTCTTTGGATACCTTCTTTTTCTTGGTTTCCTTCTCGGCTTTCACGGGTTCCGCTTCCTTGGCTGCTTTTTTTGCAGGTTTGGTAGTTTCTTTTTCCTTGGTTGCTTTTTTGGCAGGCTTAGTGGGTTCTTCCACTTTAGCTGCCTTTTTGGCAGGCTTCGCGGGTTCCTCTGCCTTGGCTGCCTTCTTTTCATGCTTGGCAGGTTCTTCAGCTGTAGGAGCCTTCTTTTCAGCTTTAGCAGGCTTTTCTTCCACTTTCACTTCTTCGACGGGTTTCTCTTCAACGATTTCCTTGTGGGCAGCTTCTTCTTTTTCAGCTACGGCTTTGGCAGTAGCAAGCTTGGCCATGGTGGCTTTGCCCAGCAGGGTTTCGTCTTCAATTTCTTCTTCGATGCCTTCATGCAAGACTACCGGCACGGCTGCCTTTTCAGCAGCGGTGGCCTCTTCAGGCATTTCCTCTTCCTTGCGCATGGCTTTGCCTTCCAGAACGGCATCAGCCATTTTACCGACGAGCAGCTTGATGGCACGGATGGCATCATCATTGGAGGGGATGACATAATCGATATTGGCCGGGTCGCAGTTGGTATCGACCAGGGCTACCACCGGGATGTGCTTCAAGTTGGCTTCATGCACAGCAGTAGCTTCGCGGAAAACGTCTACCACGAAAAGCAAATCGGGCATACGGGTCATTTTGCGCACGCCGCTCAAGCGGATCAGCAAGCGGTTGATCTCGCGCGAGATCATCAAGCCTTCCTTCTTGGTCAGGCGGGCGATATCACCGGATTCCTTCATTTTCTCAAGGCGGTCGAGTTCCATGATTCGCTGGTAGATGGTGGACCAGTTGGTGATCATTCCGCCCAGCCAGCGTTCGGTGACGTACGGCATGCCACAGCGGACAGCTTCGTCGCGGATGGTTTCCATGGCCTGGCGCTTGGTACCCACGAAGAGCACAACACCACCCTTGGCAACGCAATCGCGGATGATCTCGTAGGCGTTGTTGATGGCTTTGACGGTCTGCTGCAGGTCGATGATGTGGATGCCGTTGCGTTCGGTGAAGATATACGGCTTCATCGAGGGATGCCATTTATTCGTCCGGTGACCGAAATGGACACCCGATTCCAGCAAAGCTTTCATTGAAATAACAGAATTGGACATACTACTCCTTTGCGTTTGAACTTACGCCACCTTCAACCCGGCTCATCACCGCACTTTGGCGGCACGGAGAGTCGGTCCGGCGGCGCTTGGATTTGCTGCTTCAAGCACAGCGATACCTATTATAACAGGGAATTGGGGAATGTCCATCGGTCGACTTCTATGTTAAGGAATGAATTAATCGATAAAATTGCTTCTTGTATTTCTTGTTCTCCATCTGTATAATGATGTATTATATTAATCCAGAGAGAACAATTTTAGGCGCACTTCTTTTATCCGTATCGCCTGTTTCGTTACCAGGATATCAATAAAACCGAAAACCAGTTGTTGCACCTTCTTCAGCAAGAATCCTGAAGGTTTTCATAGTATATAATTTACACACTTACAAAAAAATTACTGATTGAGGCGCCACAAGACCAACTTTCCGAATCAATGGAGCAAGCCATAGGCAACAGGTCAAGGGCAAAGTCGACTGATACGATCCTCGAAGTCAAGGATCTAAAAACCTACTTCTACACGGAAGACGGTGTGGTAAAAGCCGTGGATGGAGCAGGTTTTTCCGTTTGTAAGGGGGAAGTACTGGGGCTGGTGGGCGAATCGGGATGCGGCAAGAGTGTCAGTTCCTTCTCCATCCTGCGCCTGGTTGCGCCTCCGGGGAAGATTACGAGCGGGCAGATCCTGTTCGAGGGGAAGGATGTACTTAAGCTTTCCCAGGATGAAATGGTCAAGATGCGCGGCAACCGAATATCCATGATTTTCCAGCAACCCCAATCCAGCCTGAACCCGGTCTTCCGCGTGGGGGACCAGGTGGCCGAAGTATTGATCACCCACAAAGGCATGAATAAAAAAGACGCCTGGAACCAGGCAGTGGAACTGCTCATACAGGTGGGAATCCCTGATCCGGAAAAGAAAGCCAAGTGTTACCCGCATGAAATGTCCGGCGGACAGGCGCAGCGCGTAATGATTGCCATGGCGTTGGCTCTTTGCCCAAAACTGCTTATTGCTGATGAACCCACCACCGCGCTGGACGTAACCATCCAAGCGCAGATCCTCAGTCTCATCCAGGGGTTGCGCGAAAAGACTGACACGGCCGTGATCCTAATCACCCACGACTTGGGGATCATTGCGGAAAATGCCAACCGGGTGGCGGTGATGTATGCCGGCGAGATTGTTGAATATGGCGATACGGAACCGATCTTTGCCCAACCAGATCACCCTTACACAAAGGGTTTGATCGGTTCGATCCCGGTATTGGGAAAGGTGGTTGATCGCCTGGAGGTCATCCCTGGCCTGGTGCCCAATCTGATCGACCTGCCCGCCGGGTGTCGATTTGCTCCACGCTGCAAGCTACGCGAGCAATATGAATTAACGATCTGCGAGAAGCAAAAGCCAGATCTGGTTGAAGTGTCACCCGGTCACACGGTACGCTGCTGGTTGTACACTGACGCTCCAGGGCATACCGCTCCGATTAAAAGATAGGCATTAATTATTGGAAGCAAGGTAACCAAGAAACTTTATGAATGCAGTTGAAAACGTCAAAAAATCCTCCTCCCATCAAGACCTGATGGTGGTCAAGAATCTCAAGAAATATTACCCGGTGCGGACGGGGGTTATTCAGCGGATTACGGCTCACGTGCAGGCTGTGGATGATGTAAGTTTTACTGTTAAAGAGGGCGAAACCCTGGGCTTGGTGGGTGAATCGGGCTGCGGGAAGACCACCATTGGACGGACTGTACTGCGCCTTACCGAGCCCACTGCGGGAAGCGTTGAATTTGAGGGCAAGAACTTGTTCAAACTAAAGGGGCGTGAACTCAAAGATGTCCGGCGCGATCTGCAGATCATTTTCCAGGATCCTTACTCCTCGCTGGACCCCCGCATGCAGATCGGCGACTCGGTGATGGAAGGGCTCGATATCCACAAGGTGGGTGATCGAAAGAAACGCTTCCAGATGGTTATCGATACTTTGAAAAAAGTTGGGCTGGAAGAATATCATGCCAAGCGCTACCCGCATGAGTTTTCGGGTGGTCAACGGCAGCGCATTGGCATCGCCCGTGCCCTGGCGTTGCGACCGCGATTTATCGTATGCGACGAACCGGTTTC
>JBGQAS010000430.1:0-2227 GCA_041494435.1 Anaerolineaceae bacterium
AAGCGGACTACGTGGTGGAAAACATCCTCCAGGCCATCCAATCCAAAAAAGCCAAGGGCAGCGATTTTGCCGTCATGTACCGCACGAATGCCCAATCCCGCTTGCTGGAAGAAGCTTGCATGCGCGCCGGGTTGCCCTACCGGATTCTCGGGGCACAGCGTTTCTACGGCCGGCGTGAGGTCAAGGATATGATCGCCTACCTGCGCCTGGTGCAGAACCCGGCAGATGAATTGAGCCTGCACAGAGTGATCAATGTTCCTGGGCGTGGAATTGGGGATAAAACCTTCGACCTGCTTCGACAGGTCGCCTTGGAAGCCGGGACGACTCCGGGCGATGTACTGCTCGAGCTTGGAGAACTCAGGGAAAAATCCCTTTACTTCACCAAGTTCAGCAGCCGGGCTGGCTTGCTGCTCGCGGATTTCGGGACAATGTTATCCAAATGGGTGAAAGCCAAGGAGACCCGGTCTGTTTCGCAGATCTTCGATGCCATAGTCAAGGATACCAAGTTCCGCGAATACATCGAGGACGATGACGAATTTGGTGAATCCCGCTGGGAAAATGTCCGGGAGCTCCGCCGGCAGGCATTCGAATTCAATGAAAAAGAGCTCTCCGATTACCTGCAGAGGTTGGCCCTCGTTTCGGACCAGGATACCCTGCCCGAAAAGCAGGATGCTCCCATCCTCCTCACCCTGCATGCTGCCAAAGGACTGGAATTTGACACGGTCTATATCGTGGGGATGGACGAAGGACTTCTTCCCCACGCCCGCAGCCGCGACGAACCCGAAGAGATGAGCGAAGAACGCCGCTTGTTTTATGTGGGGGTTACCCGCGCCAAGAACCATTTGCACCTGGTTCGTGCCGAACAGCGTACTAGTTTCGGTGCATTCGAGTACAACCGCCCATCCCAATTCCTGGATTCGATCCCCGAAGAACTGATCTCCCGGCAGGGTGCCCAGATTGCCCGCGGTTCAAAGAGCAGGCTGGATGCTTATTCAGGTTGGTCTCTCCCCACTTCATCCGGCTCTCATGGCGAAAGTCACGCCCGCATCCTGGAACCAAAATACAAAGCGGGGATGCGCGTCAAGCATGAAACCTGGGGTGAAGGTCTCGTGGTGGATATCCGCGTCCAGGATAACGAAGAACGAATCGACGTGTTCTTCGATTCGGTGGGTTTCAAGCGCCTGCTTGCCAGCCTGGCCAAACTGGAAATCCTGAATAAATCCCAATGATTTTGCAATAAATATCCCAACAAACAGGGGTAAAATAGGACAGCTTTTATCCGAATATTGGTTGGTGAACCAACTTAGAGAGATCTTACTGCTTAATGAAAAATGACATCGGGTTCCGCTGGCTGGGGGTTTGCGGAATTGAACTGACATACGGAAAGACAAAAATCCTGATCGACCCCTATTTCACCCGGCTCCAGGCGCAATTCCTCTGGTTTGGGCGCCCTGTTTCGAACGCCAGGGTCATTCGTAAACATATCACCGGTGCGGACCACATCCTCATCACGCATTCCCATTTCGATCACTTGCTCGATGTAGCCGAGATCCTGAACCAGACCGGGGCCATTGCGCATGGGTCACCCAATACCGTGGAACTCTTGCGTAGATGCGGTGTACCAAGTTGGCAGGTGAAATTGATCGAGCCTAACGAGACGCATCATTTTGGGCCTTTCGAAATCGAAGCCCTGGAAGCCGGTTTGCATTCTCCTCCAGGATACGGTCCGGGAAAACTGCCGCACAAGTATCGCCTGCCATTGAAAGCCTCCGATTATGTGATGGACACGGTCATGGCATTCAAAATCCAGGTTGCAGGTTTACGGATGTTGTTCGAGCATTGCCTTCGCCCTGAAGAAGCCCTTCCCGTTGATATTCTTTTTCTGGAACCTTATGCTGGTCTGAAGAGAAGCTCACACGAACAATACACGCACATCATCCAGGATTTCCGCCCCTCAGTTGTAGTCCCTGTCCATGCAGATGACATGATGACGCCCTTGCACAAACCTGTAGTGGGTCAGATCCTGCCGCAACGCAAAGCATTTTTCCCTCTTGGTCGCTTCAATTTCCATAAATTCAAACAAACTATCGAAACCATCCGTCCGCAGACTCGCGTCTTTCTCCCAAACCGGCTCGAGGTATATAGTTTGAAAGAAGTTCTGGTTTCCTCGAAAACACGAGAGTTCATGCTCCCCAGCTTTGCGTCGATCAAGATTGGGATTCTGCGC
>JBGQAS010000062.1:0-8264 GCA_041494435.1 Anaerolineaceae bacterium
CCTATCTTGAGTGCCAATCTGGACGAACCGAATGCGATTCTGTGGTACATCCATTTGTTTGAAGGCCATATCCATCAACCCCAATTTGCATTGAGCGACATAATTGCCTCGCTTGAAATGGCATTCACCTGGATTGCAACCGCAAACCAACACCCCGTCGACACCCGAGTTGAGCGCCTGGAGAGCCATTTGCGGGTCGATCCTGCCAGAGCATGGGATGTGGATCACTTTAATATTGGCAGGGTAATTCTCCAACAGGCTGATATCGTCATCCTCGCGCAGGCTCCAGTCACAAACGAAAGTGACCAAGCTCGGTTGCTTCCTGGCGTCCTTGGGCTTGATTTGCCTGGAAAGATCCAAATTGGACATTCCCTTTCGCGATATCGCACCCAATGGGCAGGCAGCTACACAGGTTCCGCAGCGCATGCAACGGTTAGTGTCCACTTCTGCCACCCTGTCTTCTGCACCCTTAATTTTCTTCTCCACAAGGTGAGGCGCTTCGTACGGACATGCCATGACGCAAATTCCGCAGCCAGAGCAAAGTTTTTCATCCACTTTGACTGTTTCGAGCGGAGATTTGTATCCGGATTGAATGGCAAGTTGTTTAATTGCACCGATAACACCCGAGATGTGGATCTCTTGCGGGCAGGCTTGATAACAAAGGTCACACGCCGAGCACAACCACGTCGTTGGGCTGGCGAAGGCTTCTTCGCGTTCTTCCATCATCGCCAGGCGCAATAGTCGGCGTGGATTGTATTCAGGTTCCAATTTCTGCTGGATCATGCATTTGCTGACGCAGGTTCCGCAGGAATAGCACATTTCCAGGTGTTCTCCACCAGGAATGGCTTTGATCTCATCCACAAATGTTTTGACAGTGGTTTCGTGGCTCATTTTGCACTCTCTCTCATTTCAGCGAGTGCAATATCATACTTACGACCGAATTCCATAGCTTCTTCAACCCGGGGAACTTCACGCATTCTGCGAGCTCTTTGCTCCATTTGTGGTCTAAGTTTTTCAATTTCTTCCTTCATTTGTTCCGGAGGGATGTTGTCGATGGTTTTTTGCATTTCATTTACGACACGGGCGTATTTATCGCCTTCGGCAGCGGAGATCCATTCCACACGGAAGCGACCGGGGGTCATTCCCATCTTATCGAAGGTTTTCTGAAGCCTTTCAGCGCGGGCTGCACCCACAATCTGTCCAGTGATGTAATGGCAGTCTTGTTTATGGCAACCTGAATAGAGTACTGCCCCCGCCCCCAAACGGTAAGCTTCGTAGATGAAATCGGGATCCATGCGGGCTGAACACATTACGCGGATACCGCGTTCATTGGCGCTGTAATCAAAATGGCTCGTACCAGCCAGATCAGCACCCCCATAGGAACACCAATGGCAGCGGAATGCCAGGATTTTCTTTTCAGGTTCTTCTGACAATAATGCTTTCAATTGAGCCAGCACCTGGGCATCTGTGAAGTGCAACTGGGTAATGGCATTCTGTGGGCATTCCGCCACACATCCACCACAACCATGGCACTTTGCTGTCACCACGTGAGCTGCGGTGTTGGCATTGATCTCAATGGCGCCGTAAGGACAGGCCTTGGCGCACAAACCGCAGTTTTTCCCAGTGGTCATAATGCAACGATCTTCCCAAACGGTGGCGACCGTGGGTTCGATCTCCCATTCATCCGAATGCAGGATGCGACTGGCGCGGGATGATGCTGCCAATCCTTGGGAAACACTGGCGGGAATATCCTTCAAGCCCTGGCAGGCTCCTGCCAGGAAAACACCATCGGTGGGTGTATCGATGGGACGCAGTTTCGGGTGGTATTCCATGAAGAATCCACCTGGGCTTTGCACGATGTTCAGCACGGTGCTCATGGTATTGACATCGGGTTGTGCCACCCCTGCCTGGTTGAGCATCACCATGTCGTATTCACGCTCGATGACCTTGCCCAACGAAATGTCTTCAGAATGAATGTAGAGGTTCTTGGTCTGGGGATTTTCAGTGATCAATGACGGCCGACCCTGGATGAAATGGATGCCCATTTCGCGGGCGCGGTCATAGAATTCTTCGTATCCCTTGCCGGGTGTGCGGATATCCATGTAATAAATCGTTACATCAGTATCCGGCATCATCTGCTTAACCAAAACGGCATTTTTGATCGAATACATGCAGCAGAAATTCGAGCAATAGGGGTTGTAGCGTTTATCCCGTGACCCCACGCAATTGATGAAAGCCAATCTCTTTGGATTGGTTTTATCCGAAGGACGGATCAGATTACCGGCAGTAGGACCTGCTGAATTATTCAGTCGTTCCATTTCCATGGAGGTAATGACGTTGGGGAACCGTCCGTAACCATATTCTTGCATCACGCTGGGATCGAAATGGTCATAACCTGTTGCTACAACAATGGCACCCACGTCTTCCCAGGTGGTTTTATCTTGCATGGAGAAATCAATGGCGTCCAGTTTGCCGCAGGCATCCACGCATTTATAGCAATGGATGCAGTTATCGATGTCAATTGTGTACTTCAAAGGAACTGCCTGGCTCATGGGAACATACGCAGCTTTACGTGGCGCCAGGTTCATTTCGAAATAGTTCGGTACTTCGATCGGGCAAACCTTGGCACAGTCACCGCAGCCATTGCAGCGATCCACATCAACGAACTTGGATTTTTCTTTTAACTGGACTTTGAAATTACCAACGAATCCTTCGACCCGTTCAACTTCCGTGTAAGCTTTGATTGTGATTTTCGGTTGGCGCGCCGCGTCAACCATCTTTGGTGCGAGAATTCATATACTACAGTCCATCGTGGGAAACGTTTTATTCAGCTGAGCCATCACCCCACCGATGGTTGCCTGTTTCTCCACGAGGGTAGTTTGAATTCCCTGTTCTGCCAAATCCAATGCACAACTAATTCCAGCAACCCCAGCTCCTATCACCATCGCTTTCTTGGTCACGGGAACTTTGATCATCTCAAGTGGGGTCAAGAAGCTTGCTTTAGCAATAGCTGCTGCGGTTAGATCTTTCGCTTTTTTTAATGCGCCTATTGGATCATGGCCATGTGCCCAGGTGCATTGTTCGCGAATGTTCGCCATTTCCATCAGGAACGGGTTCAAACCGGCTTCAGCAACAGCAGCCCGAAAAGTAGGTTCATGCATGCGTACGGAACAAGCCGAGACCACTACACGGTTCAGCTTGTATTTCTTGATATCTTCCTTGATCAGAGTTTGTCCGGTGTCAGCGCAAGCGTAGTTTGTATCGATGGAACGGACAACTCCCGGTAAATGGGATGCCCATTCTGCCACGTTGACAGGGTCGATCACTCCGGCGATGTTGCTACCGCAATGGCAAATGTAAACGCCTATTCGGAGCTCTTCGTTGGTTTGTTCTTCCGTCATTTTGCTCCTTTGAAGTTAAGCGAAATGAGATTCATAGATTTCAAGCGCGCGGTCCAATGGTTGTTTCTAACGCCAGGCGCTTGCGGGCTTTTTGAGCTCTCTGGTCGGGTGTGACGAGTTCCAAAGCATCCTTGGGGCACCATAGGACACATTGAGGTCCACCTTCAACACCTTCACACATATCGCAGATCTCTGCCATCTTGGTTTCCGGATTAATGGAAATCGCTCCGAAATCGCAAGCTTCAATGCACCAGGCACAACCGTCACATTTGCTAGCGTCGATCTTGATCACACCTGTAAGTGGGTCTTGCATTAACCCATCTCTCGTGCAGGCAACAACACAAGGGGCATCTTCACAGGTACGGCAGGCCACGGCTGTGACCAGGATTTCTTCCGCTCGAACAACACGGATGCGGCTGCGATAGGTATTGAATTCGCCTGTTTTTGTATATGAGCAAATATATTCACATAGTTGACAGCCGACGCATTTGTCATAATCGCAGGCGATGTATTTAAATTTTGAATTCGTAGTTGGCATTTTATCTCCTGAAAGAATGTTTGAACTTATACACCGATCTGCTCAGCTACATCGTTCATACCCAACTCAACCAGCTTGGTTTTTGGGATGAGCCCGTCGTTCGTCCAGCCTTTTTCTTTGTAATACAGGTCTTTCATGTATTCCAATTCATCCTCGGTGACAATTACACCAGCAGAAGCACCTTTGGTCATTGGATCGTGATGCCACCGATACGGGAGTGAATCATCAGCACGCTTCCAGCCCTCACGAATGTTGAAACTCTTCTTGATGGTGTGGGCGCGTTCTCCGATTAAGTCGATATCTTTGTATTCGAATTTCCATCCGGTTGTGGCGTTGATGAGGGCAGCAATGGAAGGCCAGGCGCCTGCCCGGTCGGCTTTGCCGGTGAAACAACGACGGATGAATTTGCATAGCGGTAAGGTATCGTACACGGCAGCATATTCCTCAGCTTCACGAGCGTAATAGCCGCGTTTATCATCCACTTTGAAACGGTCTGTGACCCCGGTGATATCCACATCATAGGCAGCCGATCGGTTATGACAAGGACCGCGTGTACCAACTGCCCCACCCAGGGCGAAAGTCTTCAATCCACGGGCGTCGTACCCGGAGCATTCCAAACCTTTGGAATTCATCGCCCACTGGTACGTTTTCGTGCCACGCTCTTCGTCGATCTTCTTGCTGGCAAGTCGGGTGCCTTCAGCAAGCAAATTCCCGATCCCTTCACGATCTCGGATCATCTCAGCCAGGGTTACACCGGCTTCACTGTTTCCAAAATTCGCTTCGAAACCTTCGGGATATTTCTTGCATTTGAAATCTTCTTTTTTGAATATCCCTTTTTCATAAGTTTCCATAGCCCAGGAAATAGTGACACCCGTGCTCATGGAATCCATCCCGGATTCATCGCAGATATCGACCATCTTGATAATGGTTTTCATATCGCCCATACCGCAGTTTGAACCCACAGCATAGAGAGATTCATATTCGATCCCTGTAATGGAATCTTTATAAGGACCATCTTTCACCAAGGACATCTGCTCACAGGCAATGGGGCATTGCGCGCAAGCGATGGTTTTCACTTTGTGGTGTTCGGAAAGATACTCACCAGAGATCTGGTCGGCAAATTCGAAAGTGCCTTCCTGGTAATTCCGCGTGGGGAGCAATCCGAGTTTGTTCATATTGAGAACGTTGGTGACAGTTCCCAGAACGCGATACTTCACCGTATGAGGTCCCTGGGCTTGTTCACTGATATCAAAGGACATTTTCATCAAGGTTGCAGGATCGGCTACTTTCACGCCTTTGGTACCTCGTACGCTGAGGGCTTTCAACTTTTTGGAACCCCAGACCATGCCATGCCCGGTACGTCCTGCCTGTCGACCATCATTGGTCACATTCGCATACCGAACCAGATTTTCTCCAGCCTGACCAATGGTACAAGATCGCACCTGGTCGTCACCAAGTTGCTCGCGGATGGCTTCTTCTGTCTGGAAGGTACCCAAACCTAATAGCTTGGTGGCATCACGGAATTCAACACGTTCATCATCGATGAAGACATCCACCCATTTTTCGCTGGCGCCATGGACCACAATAGCATCCCACCCTGCCCTCTTGAGGGCAATGGCGAACCAGCTCCCGGATAGGCTGTCGCCTATCCATCCGGTCAGCGGTGATTTGGATGCCATGCCGAATTTACCACCCACTGGTACTGGAGTTCCCGCGAAGATCCCGTTCGCGATACAAATGGGATTTTCCGGTGAAAGTGGATCACAACCCGGTTTGATGTTTTCCCAGCACAGACGGGTGGCCATGGAAACACCGCCAATCCACATCTGGTACCAGGCTTCGGGTTTTTCTTCTGCCCAAGTTTTTTTAGTGGTCAGGTCGATGTGAAGAACTTTTCCGTGATAACCAAACATGCTAGAACCTCCTGAATTCAGTTGAGAAAGATGGTCGAATCATCCCCACCAGTAAAAATCGAAAGTAATACCAGCTGATCTCCATCGTGAGCAGGCTGGTCCATTTCGGTAGTTGGAATCATTTTTTCGCCATTAAGATGGAACATATTGGATCCATAAAATTGATAAGTCTCGGGATCAATCAATTGACCTAACAAGACAGGTTGTTTTTCTGCAACCATTTTCACAATCTGGTTGTAAGTGGTATTTTCGGGTATATCTAACTCGACTTTCGGAGATTTAGTCAAAATCCGAGAAACGCCGATAAATTCCACAACCACATTCATCATTAGAAGGTCGCCACCCGCAAACCAGAAGAATAGTACCTAAAAAATGTGTTCTAGTCCACTAACAGTTGTCACCTAATTCGGATATTATTTGTATGGATTATTACTATTGTTTTTTTGTCCATTTCGACAAATTTTGAACCTTGCGCTAGAATTATAACCGAATTCAGCCATCCCTTTTTAGGAGCGACACATGCGCCTTTATGCAGATAGCACGAAGTGTTCCGGCTGCCGGGCTTGCCTGGTGGCCTGTTCCCTGAACTTGTTTCAGGAAAACAATCCCAAGAAAGCTGCCCTCAACTTGATCCCTCATTTCCCTGATCCGGGGGTTTTTGAGATGAAAGTATGCACGCAATGCGGTGAATGCGCCGAGGCTTGCCCTACAGGAGCCATCCACCAGGATGAACGGGGGGTGTACTACGTAGCTTTCGATGAGTGCACTTTGTGCGAGACCTGCGTTCCAGCCTGCCCCGAAGGTGTGATGTTCGTCCGAACAGAACTGGCTAATACGGCATGGAAATGCAACTTGTGCAGCGATTGCGTCAAAGTATGCGGTACGGATGTCCTCCGGATTGCTGAATAACGGGATATAGGAGAGAAAATGAACGGATACGCTGGCACGATTGTACGAGTTGACTTGACTACGGGCAAGGTTTCCAAGGAGCCTACTCCTGATAAGCTGAAAATGGATTTTATTGGTGGTAGAGGATTCGGTGCATACTTTTTGTTTTCTGAAGTCCCAGCCAAAACTGAACCGCTTAGCCCGGCGAACAAAGTGATCATTTCCACGGGTCCCTTATCTGGTTTGATGATCCCGGGAGCTGGAAAGATGGACTGGACGACAAAATCTCCCTTGACGGGTGGATATGCCAGTTCTTCCCTGGGAGGGATGATGACTGCGGAATTGAAATATGCAGGGATCGACAGCTTGATCATAGAAGGTAAAAGCGAAAAACCCGTCTATTTATTTATCGAGAATGACAAAATCGAGATCCGTGATGCTGCTCAATTCTGGGGCAAAGGTTGCTTCGAAGTCGAACAAGAAATGAAGCACCTGTTTGGGGAGGAATTCCAAATTGCCGTAATTGGTCCAGGCGGAGAAAATGGTGTCCTGTTCGGTTCCGTGAACCATGACTACGGGCGCCAGGCCGGACGTGGTGGGATTGGTACGGTTCTAGGATATAAGAAACTCAAAGCCATTGCTGTTCATGGGACAAATGAGATCAAGGTTGCCAACCTGGAAGCCTATCGCAAAGCGGGGATGGATCTATTCAAAGCCTGTAAAGACGCTGAAGGATTGAAACCCTGGCAAACCTATGGAACGACAATTGTCACCAGTTGGTGTGATGAGGTGGGTGCTTTGCCCACCCGGAATTACACTGCTGGTTCCTTTGAGGGTGGGAAAACCCTTTATGGACCAGTCATGCGGGATCAAATTGTGATTACAGATAAAGGCTGCTTTGGATGCCCCTCCCCATGCGGTAAATATAGCCACATGAAAAAATACAATACCCGGGTGGAAGGTCCTGAATATGAAACTATTGGCATGCTGGGATCCAACCTCGGGATTTCCAACATCGAAGATGTCGCTGAAGCCAACCGCTTGTGCGATGACCTCGGGATTGATACGATCAGTGCTGGCAGCGTGATAGGTTGGGCCATTGAGTGCTATCAAAAAGGGATCCTCACCAAGAAACAGACCGAAGGTATGGAATTGAAATTTGGCGACCCGGAAATGGTTCTTACCATGATTAAGAAGATTGCCAAACGGGAAGGCTTGGGGGATCTACTTTCTCAAGGCGTGAAAAAGGCTGCAAAGAAAATTGGCAAGGGAAGTGAAAAATTCGCCATCCATGTCAAAGGCATGGAACAATCTGCCTACGCGACTCATGCCGCCACTGCCATGTTGCTGGCTTACATGACTTGCGATGTGGGCGCTCATCACAACCGCGCCTGGGCTATAACATATGATTTGCAGGTTGGTCGCGCCAAGGTAACCCCCGAAAAGGTGGAGAAAGTGATCTGGTTCCAGAACTTCCGCCCCATGTTCGACGTATTTGGCACCTGCAGGTTGCAGTGGGTGGAA
>JBGQAS010000356.1:0-2797 GCA_041494435.1 Anaerolineaceae bacterium
AAAGTGCTCCAGGAAATATATTCTTCCATGTGAGACTGCCAATATTCCTCAATGTGATAGCCGCCGTACACATAAAATTCATGGGGGATTTGGGACTCGGTTAGCGCAGCTTCAAACTCTCTTGCTTCTGGAAGGAATAAGTCGCTTCGTCCTGAATCAATCCAAATACGGGGTAGCTCGTTTACTGGAATCCCCTTCAACTCATCGATCATTTTTCTATCATTGCCATCGAATGAGGGCAAGCTGTGGGCTGCGATGCTCTCAAATAATTCGGGGTTGGAAAGACCTAACCGGAATGCCCATCCTGCTCCCCTGGATATTCCAGCAATCGAACGGCATTTTTTTTCTGAGCAAATCCTGAAGGTAGCATCTATCCAGGGAATTATTTCTTTCAGGAGCACCTGGCTAAATTGAGAACTAGTAGTCGGTTGAAGGCTGTCGTCTTCGAAAGGCATCACTATAATGAAAGGATGTCTTTTTCCAAGAAAAATTAATTGGTCAGCTATTTCTGTCGCACCCAGCTTAACCCACTGCTCAGTGTTGGATCCCTGGCCATGCAACAGGTAAAGCACGGGGTATATTTCTCCGCTTTGGAATGCATAACATTCCGGAAGATACACTAATAGTTGGAGTTCTCTACCGAGCAACTTACTCTTGAAAGTCGCCTTTTGTATGGTTCCGGTTTGTTCACTACAGAAGACTGTTGTAGGGACTATTGTGGGTTTTGGTGCTATGGTAGGGGTATTTGTTATCTGGGGAATGATGCTGGGAGAAACCGTTATGGTAACTTGCTGACAAGCAGAAAGACCAATAATGAGCCCAATGAGGAATGTACAGTTTCTAGAAAAGGATTTCATTCCAAATTCTTGGAGGGGTGCTAGGATTTCTTGACGGGGGTACCTGCTTCGGATTATACTCTAGCAGCCGGGGTGTAGCGCAGTTGGAAGCGCACCGCGTTTGGGACGCGGGGGTCGGCGGTTCAAGTCCGCCCACCCCGACCATCTACCGCTGATCACAATTAGGGTCGGCGGTTTCCTTTCAGGATTTCGCCAAGCTCAACAAGTCCGCCCACCCCGACCATCTACCGCTGATCACAATTAGGGTCGGCGGTTTCCTTTCAGGATTTCGCCAAGCTCAACAAGTCCGCCCACCCCGACCTTCTTAATACGTAAGATTGATGTTCCCCTCACAGGGGATTATAAACCTCGCATATCACAACTCATCTTCCTCCATCCTGTTCAGCTATTTTTTTGTCGCGTGTTCAGGATTTTTCTGCGATTATTTCTTTGCGTGATGTTCTTGGTTGAACTCAATAGCAGAGCGGATAAGTTTTTTTAGCGAATCTTCGTTTATGCTTTCACCTTCGCGGTACTCGATTGACCGCCATTGATTTCCATTCATTTCTGCATTAAAGAGGTGATCTGGATCAGGGATACTTGCTCCTCGGTAAAAAACTAGCTTGACTTTGCCCTTGAAGGCATTGCCAACAATGACGATTCCATCATGAGACCAAACCGGAGCTCCCCGCCACTTCCATTCTTCAAGGATTTCTGGGTCTGCTTCGTGGATGAGCCTTCGTGCTTTCGCTAGAATTTCTCCCCTCCAATCGGTAAGGTTTTCGATGAAACGATCAATAAGCTCTTTTGGATTTTCAGTCATATATTACCTCACACAATTCTTATCGTTATTATTAGATTACTTCTTGTCGGGAAAGTTTCATCCCAAATGGCTTCCTTTGCATTTAATCCCTATTTTTTGATGCGCAATTTCAGGTTCTTAATCTCTTCTGGGATGATGGATGTGATCATTGAGATTCTTGGCTGTTTAAAAACAAGTAGCAAGAGTAGATCCTGTTAAATCGTCTTGACAATGTAAAATTTCCTCCCCAACGTTCAAAATTCATTCATGTATAATATCAATCATCGTGAATAATCCTTTTCTTTCCCTGATTCTCCCCGCTCACAACGAAGAACAGCGAATTTACTCTTGCCTCGAGAATGTGAATGATTTCTTGGGAAAACAAGATTATTCCTTTGAAATTCTAATCGTTGAAAACGCAAGCGTTGATAAAACATTGGAAATAGCAAAGGGTTTTGCCCGGCGAAAGAAAAAATTTCATGTCATTCATCTCGATGATCGTGGAAAAGGCCTGGCAGTGAAAACAGGAATGCTTGCTGCAAAAGGATCGTATCGTTTTTTTGCTGATGTCGATTTTTCCATGCCCGTTAGCGAGATCAATCGCTTTTTCCCGCCAGCTGTACCCAATGCGCAGGTTACCATCGCTTCTCGCGAAGCACCTGGAGCAGTCCGCTATTACGAACCCGCTTTTCGCCACTTCACCGGCCGGGTGTTCAACTCTCTGGTCAAATTGTCCGTCGTGCCTGAATTGCAGGATACTCAATGCGGTTTCAAATGCTTTCGTCACGACATTGCTGAAGATATCTTTTCCCGGCAAACGATGACCGGTTGGTCGTTTGATGCTGAAATATTGTTCATCGCTCTCAAGAAAAAATATGAAATCCTGGAAATCCCCATTCCCTGGTATTTCAATGCGAACAGTAAGGTTCGATTAGTAAAGGACTCTTTCAGAATGGCTTCAGACATCCTGGCGATCCGGCACAATGACCGTCTCGGCAAATATGCCTGATATTCCAAGTTTGGATTTTGAAAAGAATTTTTGGATTGAGTTAATACCTGCTCCAAAAAAGAGTGGGCTCTTTGTTTTTTGAATAGATATTTTCGCTATGCTCTATGCGCTCTGCTCTATGCAATATTTTGAACGAAGTGGCCCTTGAAC
>JBGQAS010000409.1:0-2392 GCA_041494435.1 Anaerolineaceae bacterium
AGCATCGAAGAGGAATTGGATGTCACCCGAATTTATTCGGTAGCTGATCAATTACCCGAAGGGATTCCCATCATTCGCAATCGTCCTTTCAGATCTCCTCATCACACCATCAGCCATGCCGGTCTGGTGGGAGGTGGAAACTGGCCTCATCCAGGTGAAATATCCCTTGCACACCGAGGGGTCTTGTTCCTGGACGAATTCCCCGAGTTTGGATCTCGCGTATTGGAAGTCTTGCGCCAACCCATGGAAGACAAAGTTGTCACCATCAGCCGCGCTCAGGGCAGCCTCACCTTCCCCGCCAATTTCATGCTGGTTGCAGCCATGAACCCCTGCCCGTGCGGTTATTACGGCGACCCCGTTAAACCGTGCACCTGCGCTTCTTCTGTCATCACCAAATACCAAAAACGCATTTCGGGACCCCTGCTCGACCGCATCGACATTCACATCCAGGCCCCTCGAGTGGATTATGAAAAACTGAGTGATAGTCGTGTCGGTGAGCCTTCGCAAATGATCCAGGTTCGGGTGGAAAAAGCCCGTCAAATCCAAAGAGAACGTTTCATAGGTACATATATCTTCAGTAATGCGGATATGCATCCTGCAGAAATCCGGAAATACTGCATTCTCGATGATTCGGGAAAAAACCTGATGAAATCTGCCATGGCACAGTTACAACTCTCTGCCCGGGCATATCACCGGGTGTTGAAATTAGCACGTACCATCGCCGATTTGGCTGGATCAGCTACCATTGCACCTACCCATCTTGCTGAAGCCCTTCAGTACCGCCCTCGGCTTGACCTCATTTGAGTTTCAAATTCTCCCTGCAATTCCCCATTCAATCCGGAAGATTTTTTTTATCATCCGGTGTTTCAGCATATATGGAGCTAATTATGGGTTTGAGTTAACTAAAGCATTCAAAGAAGATGTATCAAACCCATTTTCGTCGAGGTGTTGAATTATCCAAGCCATAAACTGTTCATTCGAAACATTTTTCTCACAGATTCGCGTATAACCTTCCACCAATCCCGAATCAATAATGTGGGTGTTCAACTCCAAACTGAACCAAGAATTACAATAAACCGCAATAATTGAACCAAATTGGTAAAAAGGGGGTTCTAGTGGTTTTGTGCGGACCGCAGCTGTTTCATTCCCTACAAGATCCACTCCAGCTGAGAAAATGGGACGATTGGTCAATTCCGTGGATAAGAATGAAGACCCTTCCATCCAGGAAGGCTTATCAATTCCAAGATAATCCAGCACTGTGGGAGCAACATCCAATTGTTGGACATTATTTTTTCGAATACCTGAATATTGTCCGCCAGGGAAATGGATGAGGAGAGGAATCCTGTCGGTGGTAGACCATTCCTCGCCATGGTCACCGCTAACGATAAGGATGGTATTCTCCCAAAGACCTTTGGATTTTAAGAAATCGACGATCTCTCCAACCCCTTTATCAAATTCAAGGATACTATCAGCATAGAAAGCATCATTCCAATTTCCCTGTTGATCCATGCTCATTCCGGCTGAAAAAACCTGTTCATTAAGCTCAAACACCCCGCCATGAGTACCCATCCAATGGATTTGCATAAAGACAGGCTGCGGTTTTTGGGTGAGTATATTGATCGCATTGGTTATCTTCGCTGTGTCGTCATATTTTTGTTCCGTACCATTGACGAGTGCCTCTTGATTTACCATTTGCCTAATGAAAAAAATGTGAGCCAACCTGTCAGATAACCGGCTTGAGATTTGATAAACAAAATAGGAAACATTCGGGATAAAGTTCTTACTAATGAAATCAAAAATGTTCCCTTCATTCATAGAGCGGCCATTTGCAAAATCAAACCCACTCTGCAAATTGGCATCGTAGGCATCTGCAAAATAGGGGTGTGTGATTTGAGCTGTGTAGTACCCCAATGATTTTAATATCCCAGGCAGATGCTGGTAACTATTCTGATTTCTTAGAATATCAGGCGGGTACAGCACCCTTGTATCAAACGGATCTTTACTTGTAAGAAACGCCAATAATGCTGAGAATGTTTTTGTTGAATTCGAAAATGCGTTTTCTGCAACGAGAGAATCCGGCGCCAATTCTTTGATCCTGGGGGTGGTGTCTAAAGAGTAACCATACAACGAAGTATGGGTTGCGCTTAATCCATCAGCTGTTATCAAAATAATATTAGGATAGGATTCCGTTACTAATTTCTTTGAAGAAGCAACAGCATTAATTTCATTATTATTTCGGTAAGACAGCACCAATGAGATGATTACAATAGCGATAATACTTGGGACTATGAAATTCCTGTTTTTCCACATGTCAAATATTGTGCTGATATCCGAAAGAATTCCCTGTATCCTGACCAACAGGAAAAGGAAAAGAAAAACAAAGCCAGTCAAA
>JBGQAS010000382.1:0-2604 GCA_041494435.1 Anaerolineaceae bacterium
CAAACAGCAATCCTGCCGTTTGAACGAGAACATTTCTGGACCCGAACAGGTGGTTCATCGCGTCGGAATTCAATTGCACAGGGCGTATAAGGAGCAGGAGCCAATAAAACAAGGCGCAGAACCCGCCCATCAGGATCAAGCCCAACAAGCTGATCAGCAGCAACGTGCGCTTTTTGGAGATGTCGATAACTCCGATTTCTTTATAATCCGGCGGCAAGGTTTGAGTGGCTCTCATGGGAAGATTATATAGGAAAAGGGAGCTTTGCTATTTTTGTCAAAAATTAATAGATCAGATTTTGTCCTTGGAAGAACTGGATCACCGATACAGCCCGGTTTTAAGCAAATCTAAATTCTCTGTCACTTCATCTGTGATTCGCTCGATCAATTGTAGCGAATTAGACGGATCCATTTGAGTAAGTTGCGGTAAATACCGGTTAAAGATACCTTCCAAAACCAGGAATACCAGTTGGATGGCTTTTTGAACATCCACTCCCTCCTTAAACTTTGAGAGGTCCAGATCCTTCAAAAGCAATTGCATGCTGTCTGCTGCGAAAGAGGGAACCCTGCTTTCCATTTCGGTCCTGATTTCGGGGGCAATGTTGACGAAAGCACTGTAGAAGAATTTATACAGCACGGGTTCGTGGATCACGAATTCCATGCGCACGCGGCCATTATGCAGCAAGCGGTCAAACAAATCCGGGGGAAGGTCTGCATTATGATCCCTCGTCCACTCCGTGTAGCGTAATATGGCTCGATCCAGCAGGTACAGGTATAAATTTTTTTTATTGCCAAAGTAATAAAACAAAGTCCCTTTGGGGATTCCTGCTTTTTTCACAATGGCATTGGTGGATGCCTGCTGGTAACCGTGCTGTGAAAACTCTTCCAGGCAGGCATCCATGATGCGCTTTTGTTCTTCAGCGGGAATGCGGGTGAAATTCTCAAACATTCGAGATCCTTCCAACCGTAGTTCTAGTTCAACCGGTAATGCACGGTATATTGGACATTCCGCATGAGCTTCATTTTTCCCATGGTGCCCACCCACCCGAGTCGGGGATGCCGGGTATCAAAATAGGACCAATCATCCAGGTATTCGATCCCGGAATGCCAAGTCTCCAATTCATGGCTGTTCCGAATCCCAAAGGTAAAAGCAGCCCCCTTGCCTACCCCCAATTGACGGTTCATTTTCATCGCCACCATGCCATTCCACGGTTTACTGGCAAATAGCTTTGTAACCACTTCACAAACCAATTCGGCATCCGGAAAACGGGACTGCAATTCCAAGACGAGGTCCTTAACTTTTTCTCCATCCAGGTACATGAAAACGCCTTCTGCCATGAACAGGATCGGGCGTTTCCCGATCCTGGCAACCTTGTCCATCCAGGAATAGTCGAAAACGGAGGTACCCAGCATGTGATAACGATCGGTTTCCTGATAAAACCGTTGCTTGAATTCAATCATTTCGGGCAGGTCAAGGTCGAAGAAGGTCATCTTGCCGTTATCGATACGATGGAAACGCGAATCCATACCGCAGCCAATATTGACGATGACCCCGTTCGGATTGGTGCTTAAGAATGCGCGGGCGTATTCATCGTACTTTTTCGCGCGCAAATTGATGTGGACCACCAATTCATCTTTGACCTTTCCTTTTGCCAGGTTTCGTAACCAACGATTGGGCGAATCCGCAATGATCGGATTAATCTTTTGCGCGATTTCAACTGCCTTCGGATCATCGAGGATCGGATTGGGCGATTGGCTTTCAATGACATGGCAGTAGAATGTCAATAGCCCTGTTTCTGCCACATCCGAAAGTACAGGTTGATTAGTTGATTTGTTATTCATATGTCCTCCTTATTGGCACTGACCACATGGTCAGAGTGAAGATTATAAACGTAACCTTTTACCTTGTCAATCGTTTAACTATTGAGAGGAATCCAAAATGCCAAAGATAGCCGTGATTACCGATACCGATTCAACCCTACCCCTCAACCTGGCAAAGAAATTCAACATCGCCGAAGTGCCCATCCTGATCCAGTTTGGGGATGAGTCATTTGAGGATACTTTCGAGATCAATAATCCGGTGCTGTTTGCACGCATCGACAAGGAGGGCAAACTTCCAAAGACATCCGCCCCTTCGAGCGGGAAATTCCTTGAAGCATTCAACAACGCATTCAAAAAAGGAGCCGATGCAATTTTGTGTTTTAACATCAGCAGCGAAATGAGTGCCACATACGCTTCCGCGCGGCAGGCAGCGGAAATGCTCCCCGGAAAACGGATCGAAGTCATCGATACCCGCAGCCTTGCCATGGGCCAGGGATACATGGTACTTGCAGCAGCTGAGACCATTGCCAAAGGCGGAAAAATGGAAGACGCCATTACCGCCGCCGAAGACGTTTGCAAGCGGACCTTCCTGTTCGGTTCTTTGGCAACCCTGAAATACATTGCCATGAGTGGGAGAGTGGGATACCTGGCTGCAGGGTTGGCCGCCATGCTGGATATCAAACCCATCCTCACCCTCGCAGAGGGCAAACTTTCCATGCTGGAAAAAATCCGTACTCAGCGCAAATCGTGGAAACGTGCGGTGGAACTGAGCCTGGAAAAAGTTGG
>JBGQAS010000259.1:0-3855 GCA_041494435.1 Anaerolineaceae bacterium
GGCGAAGGAAAAATCCACCATCCTGGTGATTTGCCCCTCCGCCAAAGTAAGTGGCACAGTCCGCAGCGCAGAAACAGCCGTCCAGGATTTCCCGGGTCGGGATATTCGCGTAGTCGATACTGAACTTTTGGCTGCCGGTTTGGGTACACTTGTGACCGAATCGATCAAATGGGCTGAAAACGGTTTGGACGCGGAAACCATCATCAAAAAGGTGATGGAACTCAGCGAGAAGAACCGAACCATTTTTATGGTGGATACCTTGGAGTATTTACGTCGCGGTGGTCGTATTGGTAATGCCAGCGCCCTTATTGGCAGCATCCTGGATATGAAACCGATCTTGAGTTTCCGTCACGGACAGGTGGAACCCCTGGATAAACAACGCACCAAGAAACGAGCTGTTGCCAAGATCCTCGAGATCATGGCAGGTGAATGCCCTCATAACGAGAATGCCCACCTCACCGTGATGCACGGTGGGAATATCGAAGAGGCTGAAACCCTGGCAGCTCAATTAAAGGAAATGTTTGGGCTAAAGGAAGTTCCGGTCAAATTCGCACCGCCCGCCATACTCGTCCATTCAGGACCTGGGGTGATCGCCGTTTCCTATTTCGTGCAATAAGCATTAATATTTGTTTTTAAGCAGGAAGAATCCTAGAGCGCCTTCTCCAGGATTCTTTTTATTTGTCCTTTCGATAAAGCCACAGGATTTCCCTTCATGCTACTGGATGTTAGCGAATGTTCGATAATGGTCGGAAAGTCCTTGGCACTCACTCCGTAGGATTGAAGTCCACCTATCTTTAGCTTCCGTCCAAGATCCTCCAGGTATTTGACTGTTTCATCGATTCCGAGGGAATCGGAATCAAGCAAAATTCGACCTATGGCCAAGAGTTTTTCGTAGACTGGCGACTCTCTGCCAGCTTGATAGATTAGAGATGCATTCACCTCAAAGACATAGGGCAAAAGTCGGGCACACAGGGCACCATGCGGAGCAGGAGTCATTCCCCCAATCACCCCGGCGATCCCGTGCACTCCGCCCAACCCCGAATTGGCCAAAGCAATTCCACTGAACAGGCTTGCCAGGCTCAAATCTTCTCGGGCAGATAGATCATTACCGGAGTCAAAAGCTTTTAGCAGAGACTTCCTTGACAGCTTCATGCCTTCAAGACAAAGGGCATCGGAAAATGGGTTGGCTTTTAGGGTCAGGTATGGCTCTATGAGTTGTGTTAAGGCATCCATACCTGTATAGGCTGTGACTTCAGGAGGTAACCCAAGGGTTAATTCCGGATCGACGATAGCAATACGTGGGATGATTTTTTGACCTCTTAGGCTTACCTTGATCCCGTGGTTAATGATCCGAATAACCGCATTTCGTGTGACTTCACTTCCTGTCCCCGCTGTCGTTGGGATGGCAATGAAAGGAGCCGCTTGATTCGGCAACGGCAATCCTTTCCCAACAACCTCTAGGTAATCTTCCAGTTCACCCGGGTTGGTCAACATCGCGGAAATTGCTTTACCAGTATCGATGGAGCTTCCCCCTCCACAAGCAATAACCACATCAATCCCAGTACTTTTTGCCAGATCCACCCCATTTTTGATGATCTGGTCAGTTGGTTCCCCTTCTCGGATGTATTCGGTGATAGTAAATTTACTTTCAATCAGGTTTTTTCTAACCGCTGAAGCGACCTGAAGATGTTTCCCCATAACCAGGAGAACTCGATTTCCAAATTCGCTGGCTATCTTGCCGATTTCCTTTATAGCTCCTAAGCGGAAAAGGATACGGGGAGATGTGCTGAAATCAAATTGGATCATCAATTCCATCCTTCATCGGAAGGATAAATATTGGTGTACTTTCTTCCAACACGGGGTTCAGCCATCATGGATTCAACCGTATCCCGCCACACCTTGTAATGGATTGTCGCCTTATGCTTAGCCGGATCTTCGGGTGTACGATAGATTTCCATTAGGATGACATGGGTGGGATCTTCCTTATCCTGGATGACGTCAAAGCGGGCTATTCCAGCTTCTTTGTTGCTGTTCTCCGCGTTGATCTTCGTCACCACTTTAAACTTTTCAATTTCTGTACTTTTCACTTTCACATCGACCAATACGATATGCATAGTTCCTCCGTTCGCCTGGTTTAATTTTATATCAGGAAATATGAATTACAATGAAAATCCAATATGGCTTATGAAAACGCCCTTCTCGAACAGGTTCAAATCATCTACCAGGATGACAATGTACTGGTAGTAAACAAACCTGCGGGGTTGCTGACTATTGCGGATGGTTACGATCCCACCCAGCCTTACTTAAAAAAGTATTTGGAAGGTAAATTCGGACCGGTCTGGGTTGTACATCGTCTGGATAAATTGACCGCAGGATTGATTGTTTTTACCCGGAATTCAGAAGCACATCGCTTTGTATCCCTTCAATTTGAAAAAAGGAAGGTCGAGAAGAAATACTATTGCTATGTTGTGGGTTGTCCTGGTTGGCAAAACCAGGTCAATATTTCACTTTTAAGAATAAATGCTGATAAAAAACACAGAACTTTGGTTGATATTGAAAAAGGGAAACCAAGTAAAACAAGCTTTTCCGTGATAAAGCAATATTCTTATGTGAGTTTTATAGAAGCAATTCCATATAGTGGCTATACGCATCAAATTCGAAGCCATCTGTATTCTATGGGCTTTCCAATTTACGGGGATGAACTTTATGGATTCAAAGAAATCAGATATCAAAATCTCCTTCCCGAAAGAATGCGTAGCGGTTTCGAGGGTTTTTTAATGCTATGCGCTACACAAATTACCTTTTCTTTGCCGTCAGATCGCCAACCCAAAACTTTCTCCATCGATCTGCCCCGACATTTTCAGGACTTCGTTAACTCACAAATCTAAAAGATTTTGTATGAAAATGATTAAAGTAGTATTAGAGTTCCGAATATCTATTGACTTTCGATGAAATAATTTGTATAGTGTTATTCGCTCAATAGCTATGAGCATAGGATACACATCAACGAGCGGCGAACGCGGTCAGCTCGTTAACTTTTTTTAGAATGAATATTTCCCGGGTATTGAATTTCGCATAAAAAAAGTGTATTCTGAGGTACAGGATCAAGCCCGGGTGGAAAAGGCAGTTAAGAAAAATGGAAAATCATGCCATTAATGTCGTGGATGATGAAGAAGAAGATTATTCCGTTATTGCTCGACTAATCGCACTTGGACGCCAAAAAAAATACGTAACCATCGATGACATTCTTCACTTCTTCCCTGAAGCTGAGCAGGATGTAAGTCAGCTCGAGGAAGCTTTTGCAGCCCTGATGAGTGCGGGTATTCCCTATGTAGAGGATGAATCCACTCTCGAAGAACCCAGCGAAGAAGAGATAGAAAAAGAAGCCGAAGGAGTCGTCGAAGCTGCCAAGGAATTGGTTCTCGATGACCTCGAAAATATCGACACCGACGATACCATCGGTTTATATCTAAAAGAGGTGTCGCGGGTTCCTCTTTTGACTGCAGAAGAGGAAGTCGAACTCGCCCAGCGTATCGAACGGGGAAGAATGGCTCGTGAAGAGCTGGCAGGCGGCAACGTCAACAACAAGCGCCGTCATGAACTCCGTCGATTGATTGAAGATGGTTGGGCAGCTCGTGAACATCTCATTACAGCCAACTCACGCCTGGTGATAAGCGTTGCCAAAAAGTACATGGGTCGTGGGGTACCTTTCCTCGACCTAATCCAGGAAGGTAACATAGGTCTGATCCGTGCAACGAAAAAATTTGATTATCGCCGCGGACATAAGTTCAGCACGTACGCCACCTGGTGGATTCGGCAAGCCGTCACCCGTGCCATTGCGGATCAGGGACGCAC
>JBGQAS010000221.1:0-4264 GCA_041494435.1 Anaerolineaceae bacterium
AGAGATCATATAATCACCTTCATGAAACGAAATCTCTTATTTTCTTGCCTATTCATTCTCATGGCGGGTTGCGCTGCTCCTGTTGTTCCAACTGCTTCAGAAGAATCAAGCACGGTTTCCATGGAAGTCACGAGCCTACCGGAACTCGCCATTACTCCAACAGCAGCTCCATCGCCATCACAAACGCAATCGGGAAATGAATACTTTTCTGAGCTTCTGCCATCAACCCTGGAAGAATGCATCAGGGAAAATGTTCTACGATCAGACACCCCTGAACATTTCCTTGCGGATCTTGAGTCATTGCGTGAAAAAGAATTGGCAGCAATGAATTCCAACTCTGAATATTTTCCGGCATATGGTGTATCGATAGCCACCCGACCAACCAACGATAGACTGGGTATGACCCGGCTTTATTTTGACAACCCCCAGATATCTTCATGCTCCTATGTCGATTTTGGCCAGGGTAGGGAATTTTTAATCCTTGGTTTCTATTTGAATTCCTATTGGAATGAGACTTGGAATATCCCTGAGTTTCGTTATCCAATGCCCATCCACTTTGCTTTGGATTTGAATTTACAGCAAAATATTCCAGAAGGATTATTTCCCCCAAGCCAGTTAACAAATATTTCTCTTTTTAGCAACGACGAGAAAATCTATCAAGATTTGATCAATAAAGAAATTTCCGGCAATATATTCCTTCATGGAGTTTATCCCACGATAGGCAGAGTTCTGTCTGATAATTCGATTGATAAGAATTTGGAATGGCTTTTCAATTATCAGTATGTCCTGTCAAACAAATTCAGTCTTTCGGATCAAATGCTATTTTCCCATTCAATCTCTGGAATCCCCTCCGAGGATTTAATCCTGGTTCAGGAATGGGCGTCTCATTATATATTTCCAGTGGAATTTATCGATATTAAGGGGTAAACAAAGAACCTTGGATTTTTTGATTGTGTTGTCTTCAACTCATAGAGATTGCTGACCAATGAATAAAAGGCTACCGCCGAAAGGCGACACTTGCAATGAAGATTAATAGTTTTTAGGAGATAAGGGAATGAGGTCATCAACTTCGAGATCTGAGAGAAAAACCAATTCGGGATTTGCTCATTCGAAAAAACCTTTGGGTATATTACGATGGGTAATATTTGGAGGGCTTCTGGTTCTGCTGGCGGCTGGAGGATACGCAATTTATGTTCGAGTAATACCTAATGAGACGGCAAGTGTTTCAACCTCTACTCTGCAAACTGCTGTGGCACGCCAAGGGAATCTAATTATCGAAGCCAGCGGTGCCGGAACCTTGATATCTGCAAATGAAGTAAATATTGGCTTTCCAAGCAGCGGAACCTTGAAAGAGCTTTATGTACAAGTGGGAGATCAAGTGACCGAGGGGCAGGTTCTTGCCACTCTCGATACTACATCTCTCGAAACCGCGCTCATACAAGCAAAGCAAACACTGTTGGAAATGACCTCTCCTGGTGCCATAGCCACGGCTGAAAGCAACCTTGTTAAAGCTCAAGAGGAGATGTTGAGTGCCAGATCAAGTCTGGCTGGTTACATCAGCGAGGGAGTACTTTATTACCAGGAGGGGATTGTCACAGCCCAGCAAAAGTTGTATGAAGCTAACCTCGCAGAATTAAATTCACCTACGACCGCCAATCAACAGGCTGTATTTGATGCCAATGACGCATTGACGATCGTGAAAACAAACCTGATAAGCGCAAAAAATACCTATGAGACGGTTTACTTGCCCAAATATTTCACCACCAGGTGCACGGACGACACAACCCATCGCCCTTATGCATGCATCATTCCTCCAACCGATTTTGTAGTACAACAAGCTCAAACAACCTATAACCTTGCCAAGGCGAAATATCAGCAAGCTCAGTACTTGGTCGCTGCTTTGAAAGGGGATACTGTCCCGGAAAATGCCACCGGCTCGGATTTGGTTGCCCTCACAAAGGCAAAAGAAGCAGTCCAGAATGCCCAAACAGACCTGGACAATGCCATCTTGAAAGCACCCTTTGACGGAACGATCATGAACGTGAATGCAACCATTGGCTCAGCGGTGAATGACACCATCCTGACCATTGCCGATCTCTCGACAAGCAACCTCATAATATACATGGATGAAACCGATTGGCAGAATGTAAAAGTGGGATATACCGCTCAAGCCACTTTCGATGCGCTTCCGAATGAAGTATTTACAGGAAAGGTAATCCAGGTTTATCCATCCCTGACAAACATTGGGGGATCTACCATGATCGAAGGTTTGGTTGAACTGGATAAAACTCCTACTCTGGGTTCAGACCGGTTACCCTTAGGCGTCAGCGCTTCGGTGGATATCATCGCTGCTCAGGCGGAGAACGTCGTCCTTGTCCCAGTTGAAGCATTGCACAAGTTGTCTTCGGGAAATTATGCAGTATTTGTCATGGAGTCTGAAAAACCTGTCCTCAGGATGGTCACAGTTGGTCTTCAGGATGATACGTTTGCGGAGATAACTTCTGGTTTGCAGGCAGGAGAGATTATTACCACAGGTATAGTGGAGACTAATCAATAACAACCTCGTAAATGACTAACTAGACCATGTCGCTAGCTGAATTTTTTATTTTGAAAGCAGTTTCTTTGACCTTTATGATAACAGCCAACCGTATCAGCAGGTCTTATATAAAATCTGGTACAAATATTGGAGGCTGGTCAATGTCAGAGAAAAAAGAGTTAGAGAAAACAGTACGGGAGATTTATCGGAAGATATAGAAGAAGTATACAGCGGAAGAAAAGATCTATATCGTGCTAGAAGGCTTGCGGAGAAAAAGTAATATCTCGGAATTGTGCTGACGTGAAGGTATCCATCCCAACATATCTACAAATGGTCAAAGGTTCGTTTCGAATCTCCTTAAGGGCACACGCCATTTCCCGAGATTTCACCGGCAGGAATGCTGCACCAGAGCTTACCGGTTATTTTTTTATCTTTACCTATCTACTTTTCTAATCATTATCGTGATTTATATATACCTCATACACATTTGCGATTGAATAATAATTAAAATAAACATAGAATCCTATAGAAAGGGGATTTGATATGGGCAATCGTGGCATTTCTCTGGGGAAAATCTTCAATATCCCGATTTATTTGGATTATTCCTGGTTTCTGATTTTTGCGCTGATAACCTGGTCCCTGGCAGTGAACTATTACCCCCTGGAGTTTAATAATTGGACAACAACGGAGTATTGGATTGTGGGGGCGGTCACCGCAATTATGCTGTTTGTCAGTGTACTCCTCCATGAAATTGGACACTCTCTGGTGGCAACCCGTTACCAGATCAAGGTCAGCAGTATCACACTGATGGTCTTTGGCGGTGTATCTCAAATCACCAAGGAACCTACCAGCGCAATCCAGGAGTTTTGGATTTCCATTATCGGACCGATTGTCAGCTTTGTCCTGGCGGGAATTTTCTTTTTGCTGACCCTGGTGACGAAAACGGTTCCGCCTTTGTGGGCCGTGATCCAATACCTGGTTTACATAAACTTGATCCTTGGTATTTTCAATTTGATCCCGGGCTTCCCGCTGGATGGAGGGAACGTATTCCGAGCCATTGTCTGGGGGATCAGCCACGACTTTCGCCGTGCAACCCGAATTGCAGCTACGGTAGGGCGAATCCTTGCCTTCCTGATGATCCTCCTTGGCGTGTACCAAATTTTTGTGGGAAATCTGATCAATGGCTTGTGGATCGCGTTCATTGGTTGGTTCCTGGAAAGCGCAGCCAATGCCCAGTTGAACCAGCAGCACATTCATGACCTTCTACAGGGACATACCGTGGTGCAGGCTATGAGCAAGAATTTTGTCATCCTGCCATCTGATATGTCTCTTCAAAAGGTGGCAGATGACCAAATTTTGGAAGCAGGTCGTCGGTTCTTTGTAATTGAAAAAGGTGGTTTTCCCTTAGGTTTGTTGACATTAACTAACCTGAAGGATGTGCCTCGTTCGGAGTGGCCAACGAAAACCACTGCCCAGGCGATGACCCCAATTGAGAAGTTGCATACATTAAAACCTGATTCAGCACTCTCTGCCGCATTCGATGAAATGACCATGGAAGGAGAACGCTACCTTCCGGTGATCGTGGATGGTCAGGTGCAAGGAATACTAAGCAATGAAAGCTTACTTAATTTCCTACGCACAATCCAGGAAATGATTAAGGGAACCACCTAAGAAACCGCATAAAGGATGAAATTTCATTACAGATCATGATGGGCAGGACAATTGTCC
>JBGQAS010000287.1:0-3490 GCA_041494435.1 Anaerolineaceae bacterium
CAGATACCCGTGATGATTTTGGATATTAATGGACAAAAAAAGGAAATGGTTGCCCTTCCCATAATTTTTGAAAATTTTGCAATGGCAAACCGCGTTTCTGACGGAGAAATTGCAAATGATCTCCTGGAACAGGCAAGGGTATATACCGCCATTGAACAAGGTAGGGATACTGAGTATAAAGAAGCCTTGATTCGGGCTTATCAAACATTTTTGATTGATAAAAAAAAGGAGAAAAAAATGCTAACGATTAAAGTTTTGGGACCAGGTTGTGATAATTGCAAGAAAGTGGAAGCCAATACCATGGATGCTCTGGCAGAATTGAATGTTGATGCGGATGTTGTGCATGTGACCGAGCATGACGCCATTTATGCATATCCCATATTGGGCACCCCCGGTCTGGTGATCAACGAAAAAGTGGTCAGTGCAGGAAGGATCCCTTCCAAGGATGAGATCAAACTATTCATCTTACAAGCCAAATAATAGAAAATCGAATACACAACAATTCATTTTCGGAGGAATAAAATGTCTGATAAACCAAGGTTCGTTATGTGCATCTGCACCGGTCAATGCCCGGGGTTTGAGAAATTGAATCTTTGGGAATTGATCAACTATGTCCGCAGTGAACTGGATGTGGAATACGCCATCGTTCACCCACAGCTCTGTGTGGAGGACGGGGATAATTTCTGGCGCGATTATGCCAAGAAAGGTGTCAACTATATCGTTGGGGCATGCGATCCTTTCATGCAGCGGAAGATGTACAAGGATGCCATAGCAAGTGTAGGCGTGGATTTTGAGACTCAAATCAAACCCCTTGACCTGCGCAATCATACAACCGCGGAAGCGATCGAGATTGTCACCAAAGCGGTCCAAGGACAACCGGCGGACAAGAAATAGGTCACCTATGGCTCAAGGACAATACACGGGTGTCCCCCGCGAAAAGATTGATTGGTTTCCAACCATCAATCCGGACTTATGCAAACCAGATGCCTGCCAGAAGCAATGTGTACGAGCCTGTCCGCGCAATATTTATGAGCGAACAGAGCAAGGAGCGGTCGTGGTTGCCCGACCGTACGAGTGCACGGTGGGAGATATTTCCTGTAGCTTCGCCTGTCCCTTTGAAGCTATTTCGTTCCCGAGCCGCCAGGCTTTAAAAAAAATGCTGGAAGATGCCAGAAAAAACCTGGACAAAGGAAGTGGAATATGAGCTTAAAAGATGATGTGTTACCGGAGTTGGAAGAAAGATACCAATCCTATTTGGGAATTCCGCGGCAGCTGATCCCATGGTTCCCCACAATAGATGCTGAAAAATGTGTCGGTTGCAAAGAATGCATGAATTTCTGTCATGATACGGTTTATGAGTTTGACGAACCTAACAAGAAAGTGATCGTCAAGGATAAATGGCACTGCCAGGTGTATTGCCAATCCTGCACGCATGCCTGTGCCAAAGATGCCATCACTTTCCCCGAACGCGCTGACGTAAAAGCTGCAATTCGCGAGCTACGGGTAAAACATCCCGCATTTTGATCGATTTTGCCAAGGAGAGGATATGAAAACAGAGGAGTTTTTTGAACTGGCTATTGATAAATTTAACCTTAGAGTTCCCAAAGGGTATTGGTATGCCGGGTATGACACCTGGGCAAAGGTGGACGGGAATATTGCTACCGTTGGGATTACAGATTTCTTGCAAACAAAACTTGGTGATATTCTGTTCTTTACTCCTGTTAAAGTTCAGGCATTCGAGCAGGATGATATTCTAGGGTCGATTGAAAGCATCAAGGCGACCATTGAACTTACCATGCCTGTGAGTGGAAAACTGATTTCTTTCAACGAAAAATTGCAGGAACATTCAGAACTGCTCAGCCAGGATCCTTATGGAGAAGGCTGGATTGCAAAGGTTGATTTAACCGATTGGGCGAATGATCAAGTTATGCTGCTCTCTCCGGATAAATATTTTGGTCTCATGCAAGAAAAGGCCAAGAATGCTCTGATTAGGTAAAGGGAGGGATAAGATGGCCGACAGCTATAAAACCTGGGTAAAAAAGATCGCCAAACGGAAAGGTCACTTGAAATGCGGGAATGGACCCGAGATGGATTTTGGCGCCCCGCCCGATGCGCATGGCAAAGTGGGTTGGTTAACACCAGAGGATGCTTTTGTCGCTGCTGTTAACACTTGCATCCACATGATCTTTCTCTGGACAACAGAAAGAATGAAGATTGATTTGGTTTCTTATGAATGTGAAGCTGAAGGTTTCAAGAAAGTATTTTTGGATAAGACGGAAGAATTCACTCATGTGATCCTGCGCCCTGAAATCACAGTGAAAAATTGTAGTGCTGAAACAGTCCGCAAGGCATTAATAATTGCACAAAAATACAGTCTAATCGCAGCTTCAATCAAACCACGGCTGGAAATCGAACCAAAGATTATTGTTTTGCCAAACGAAACATGATGCTTCCTCCCCCCATCCTTTATTTCCCCCGGAGTTCACCGGGGGAAATTTTTTATAATTTGTTTTGATATCTACAATACTTATGACATTCAGTGATAAATGAATGATAAATTGCACTCATCTGAAAAAGAATTATCGAATAATATATTCAGAATAATGAATATAATGAGTGAACTTCAAAACAATATTCAAGGTTTAGCTGACCTCTTCCAGGTTCTTGGGCAACCTTCCCGCTTGCGCATTCTTTTTGGAATCGGGCAAGGGGAAGTATGCGTTTGCCATTTGGAAGCTTTATTAAAAGAACGTCAAGCATATATTTCCCAGGAATTGATGATGCTTAAAGACGCAGGTTTGGTTGGTAGCCGACGTTCAGGACGAAATATTTATTATCGGTTGAAAAATCCCGAATTGCTTGCACAGGTTCATCTGTTTGCCAAACTACACGAACAACAGATCCCTGAATCCAGTTCAGAGCCCCTCCCCGGTTGCACCTGTCCGGAATGCAATCCGGGATCGAAAGATTGTCTGCCAGAATCGGGCGATGAAATAAACGAGCAGTAACATGTCAACTATTATTAAAATATTAGGACCCTATCCATCCTGCACCATCTGTGATCTTGCTGCAAAAGAAGCTCGCAAAGCTGCAGATTTATTCCCTGGCAAAGTCGAAGTTCAGCATCTCGACATGATGACCGCTGAATTTGGGATGTATAAAGACATGGTTCCCCCCATCATCATGATCAATTATGAGCTCGTTTCCTCGGGGAAGGCAACGCCAGCGGATCATCTTGTTCCCATTCTGAAGCGCATTCTTGGATAGAAAATCTTAAATCTTCGTTGCAGAGGACATCACGAATAATGACGAAAAGAAAGGTTTTGTTTCTCTGTACACGTAACGCGTGCCGTTCCCAGATAGCAGAAGCTTTGGTCAATTCTGAATTCAGCGGAACATGGGTCGCCTTCAGTGCCGGGTCTAAACCCGCTAAAGAAGTGCATCCCTTAGCCCTCCAGGTATTAGCTGAACAAGGCATATCCCATCAGGG
>JBGQAS010000264.1:0-3802 GCA_041494435.1 Anaerolineaceae bacterium
TATTCGTGGAGATATGCTTGACCTTACGACATTGACCGAGGCCATGCAAGGCACTGAATTCGTTTTCCATTTAGCTGCCAATGCAGATGTACGTTTTGGCACTCAGCATCCCCGGAAAGATCTGGAGCAAAATACCTTCGCCACTTTTAATGTACTGGAAGCGATGCGTACGAACAACATCAAACGAATAGCCTTTGCCTCTACGGGATCCGTTTACGGCGAAGCAACAGTTGTTCCCACACCTGAAGAAGCTCCATTCCCCGTACAAACTTCTCTTTATGGTGCATCCAAGCTGGCCGGCGAAGGTTTGATCCAAGCTTACTGTGAAGGTTTTGGCATCCAGGGGTTCGTTTTTCGGTTTGTCTCCATCCTTGGAGAGCGGTACTCGCACGGCCATGTTTTCGACTTCTACAAACAACTGCTTCAACATCCTGATGAATTACAGATCCTGGGCGATGGGCATCAAAAAAAATCGTACTTATACGTCCAGGATTGCATTGATGCCATCTTATTGACCACGAAAAATGCACAAGGAAAAGTAAATATCTTCAACCTTGGCACGAATGAGTATTGCCAGGTCGACGATTCGATTGGTTGGATCTGTGAGCATTTGAGGTTGAACCCACGTCGCACCTACTCCGGCGGTGAGCGAGGTTGGATCGGTGACAATCCCTTCATTTTTCTCGCAACGGATAAAATCCGCGCTCTGGGATGGGAACCTAAACTGACCATTCACCAGGGGATCATCCGCACCCTGGAATATCTGCAAGCCAACCCATGGCTTTTGGAGCTGCGGTCATGAATCAAAACGTGCTCATCACTGGGGCATCCCGCGGGCTCGGAGCTGCAATGGCGAAAGCCTTCTGGGCGGCGGGCGCCAATTTGGTGTTGGTCGCTCGGAATGGCCAGGCACTGAAGGACCTTATTTTTAAGTTGGGAACCCGCCGGAGCCAATCAGCTCATGCAATTGCCTGTGATCTTTCTTCACCAGATGCCGCAGAGACGATCATTAATTCAACGCATGAGCACTTTGACCATCTTGATGTCCTCATCAACAATGCCGCGATTCAAGGGCCTATCGGACCGTCCTGGGAAAATGATTGGTCTACCTGGCGGCAGACGCTGGAGGTAGACCTTTTTGCACCTATTGACCTCTCCCGGCGTTGCGCAGCCTGGATGAGGATGCATAAAAAGGGCAAGATCATTTGTTTGTCAGGCGGAGGAGCCACTGGTTCACGCCCCAATTTTTCTGCATACGCAGTTGCCAAAACTGGATTGGTGCGGTTTTGCGAAATCCTGGCAGATGAGTTATGCGAATACAACATTCAGGTCAATTGCATTTCACCAGGTGCAATGGTTACCGATTTAACTGACGAAATCATCAAAGCCGGTCCTGTGTTGGCGGGTCAAAAGGAATACGACTCAGCTGTGAAAAGGAAAGAACATCCCGAGAGTGCATCACCGAATAGAGCAGTGGAGTTGGCCGTGTTCCTTGCTTCAAGTGCTAGTGACGGACTGACCGGAAAACTCATTAGCGCAGTTTGGGATCCCTGGGAAAGGTTACCAGCTCACCTGGACGACTTGGATAGAACAGATATTTATACATTGCGCCGAATTGTTCCAAAAGACAGAGGCAAAGGTTGGGGTGGCTCATGAAAATAGATCAACCCGTTGGCGTCGCAATCATAGGTTGTGGACTGATTGGACTGAAACGAGCCAGAGCACTGCCCGGGGCAAAACTTGTGGTTTGTTCAGACAAGATAAAGGAGCGAGCTGATTCTCTGGTCGCTGCTTTTCCCGGTTGTGATTCGACAGCGGATTGGAAATCTGCGGTTCAGAGGAACGATGTCCAGGTCGTAATCGTCGCCACCACCCATGATGCACTGGTAGAGATCAGCCTTGCTGCAGTAAAAGCAGGCAAACATGTATTGGTGGAAAAACCAGCTGCACGCAATGTGGCAGAACTGGATCGTTTGATTGCAGCGACAAAAAAAGCAGGTTTGCATGTGCGAGTCGGGTTTAATCATCGTTTTCACCCTGCATTGCTCAAGGCCCATGAAATTGTTGCTGGAGGTGAGTTGGGGGAATTGATGTTTGTTCGAGGACGATATGGGCATGGGGGCCGTAAAGGATATGAGAAGGAATGGCGGGCAAACCCCGTTCTTTCAGGCGGCGGTGAATTGATAGATCAGGGTGTGCATATGATCGATCTTTCCCGCTGGTTTCTTGGGGACTTCAAGGATGTCGAGGGTTATGCTCATACCTATTTTTGGGATATGCCCGTGGAAGATAATGGATTTTTACTCCTTAAGAATGCGAAAAATCAGGTTGCCTTCCTGCATGTTAGCAGCAGCGAATGGAAGAACCTGTTTTCCCTGGAAATATATGGGCATAAAGGAAAGCTTCATATCGAAGGGTTGGGTGGGAGTTATGGAATAGAAAAACTCTCGTTTTATAAAATGCTTCCTGAAATGGGCCCGCCTGAAACCATGGTCTGGGAATACCCACGTGGAGACAACTCCTGGGCATTGGAGTTCACCGAGTTCTTGGAGGATATTCGCTTACAACGGACACCCTCCGCCAATTTGAGCGACGCCCGGGCTGCGCTCTCCGTAGTGGAAAAAATCTACAAGGATTCCGGCTATGATTATCACACGTAGTCCTTTGCGCATTACCTTGGGCGGGGGTGGCACCGATCTGCCCTCTTACTATCGTCAATTTGGTGGTTTTCTAGTTGCCGCTGCGATCGATAAATATGTGTATGTCAATGTCATGAGGCCATTCACGCCTGGAATTTACCTGAAGTATTCGGAACTGGAAAAAACCAAGTCAGTAGATGAAATTCAGCATCCCATTCTGAGGGAAGCCATCCGCTTGCTGGATTTCAAAACTCCACAGATCGAAATTACCACCCTGGCAGATATTCCTGCAGGGACAGGACTTGGCTCCTCGGGCAGCTTTACTACCGCCCTGTTGAAAGCCCTTTATGCACATCGCCGACGATTGATCCTACCCGATGAGCTGGCTCAGCTCGCCTGCAAGATTGAATTGGATATCCTTAAAGAGCCTGTGGGAAAACAAGATCAATATATTTCCGCTTATGGCGGGATTACCTGCTTTGACTTTCATAAAGATGATTCGGTCAAAGCCTATCCTCTACCCATCAGCATGGATACCCTTTTTGACCTGGAAGATAATCTCCTGCTTTTCTTTACGGGATTTTCGCGTAAAGCTCCCTCCATTTTGAAGGACCAGGACAAGCGCAGTAAGGAAATGGAAAAGGAGATGTTGGAAAACCTGCATGAGGTTAAGGAGCTTGGGCTGCGCAGCAAGGAAGCCTTGGTTAAAGGGCGGACGGCTGAATTTGGAAAACTATTGCATGAACATTGGGAAAACAAGCGTAAAAGATCCAAGGGGATGAGCAACCCTCAAATCGATGCTTGGTACGATCTGGGAAGGAAAAATGGTGCCCTGGGGGGAAAACTGGTGGGAGCTGGAGGGGGAGGCTTTTTAATGTTTTATGCCGAAGACCGGAATCGTTTACGGCACGCCATGTCCAATGTCGGGCTTGAGGAAGTCCGCTTTCGCTTTGACTTTGAAGGCACGAAGACGCTAATTGGATGAAACCCTTTCCAGTCATCATTCTCGCCGGTGGAACCGCCACTCGTTTGCGACCTCTTACGGAAAAGATCCCCAAGGCACTGGTGGAAGTGGGAGGTCAACCGTTCATTTCTCAACAATTACGCTTGCTGCATTTTCATGGGATCCGGCACGTGGTCATCTCGGCTTGGTACCGGGGTGA
>JBGQAS010000145.1:0-5503 GCA_041494435.1 Anaerolineaceae bacterium
CGCCTGGGCAGTGATATCTTCTGCCTCATGCACATTTCCAGTCCGGCTGTAGAGATATCTGAAGACCTGCTCCACATACAATTTGTATAATTCGCCAAAAGCCTTGTGATCTTGCCTGGCAATTTTGATGATCTCTAACTCACCCGACTCGCGTTTAATTTTTTCGGACATCAAAGTAACATTACTTTCTGCCACAGAGATCCTTTCCAATCGTTTTTACCATATCCTGCAGGACTTTTGCTTTTGAGCTCTATAAGTAAGACGGAAAAATAGCAAAAGGGGGACAACGAATTTATAACAATTATGGATGCCAGAAGTTTTTCTGACAAGGATTTCAGTTTCATGTTTGAAAAACGCTTACTCTCACTTGCTCCTCCCGCTCAGCTCCGTGGTGAAGGTTTTGTGCGCGGTCTTAAGATCCTGGAATTGAGAGGGCTCGTATGCTACTTCATATAAGGAGATCGAGGAAGCGTTGAAGAGGGTGGAGCGGTTTTGTAAGAAGTTGGATTAATCTCTCAAGAATTCGAGCAGCAGTTTATTAAAGATTTCCGGTTGATCAAACATTGAGATATGCCCGCAATTGTCAATCGTTTCAAGATGCGCATTTGGAAGGCTTTTAACCGCAAGTTCACCTTGCTTCAGGGGTAAAGAGTCATCCTGCCGTCCCCAGATCACCAAGGTCGGGCTCGTGATCGAAGATAGTCGATCAATGATGGGGCCATATGTGCTGCTTTTTTGTCCCATCCAGTTCATATATTTGCGCAGGACCTTGAGAGTTGTTTTGTATTGTGTCGGATTTTGTTCCAAGTTATATAAAGCTTCAACTAATTCATTTGTAATATAGATTTTATTCACACAATCCGATTTTACGCTTTTGCCGTATTTTTTAACGTCAGGGGTATACATCCGGGATGCCAACAATTCACCAAGGGCTGGAATGCTGGCAACGCGTCCTTTGAGCTTCATTTCTTTTCCCAAGCCGAGTGCATCCACCAACACCAATCTATGAACGCACGCTGGAAAATGGATCGCCATTTCCATTGCGATTAACCCGCCCATGGAATGCCCTGCGATGTGGGCGCGTCGGATTTTCAGTTTTGTCATGAAATCTTGCACAAATGGCGCAAAGTCTGGGTATTCTCTCAACGTGGGATCAGGCTTGTCAGTTCGTCCATGCCCGATCAAATCAAGGGCATATACACGGTGTTGCGAAGCCAGGGCGCCAAAACTGGTGAGCTATCCTGCAACGGACCCGCCCATTCCATGCAATAAGAGTACAGGTGAACCACGCCCTTCTGCCCAATAGTGCGTATTAATCGAACCTATCTTGATGTAGCGATCTTCTGGTACGAACATTGTCCCTCCTTGTTTTCCCCGCAGACAAAATTACCAATGAACAACTTAATTATAAACCTTGAGAACAGATAGAACCTTCGACCAAGCCCAACCACCTGGATGTCGCCGTTCCGCCCAGATTCGCCCCCCTATGCCGGCTGCAAAGACCAGCAGTCCATAGACCCAACCCTGCCACCAGTGCAAGTCCCCACCGCACACGAGCAGGAGGATGGGTATGAAAAGATAAACCATGACCAATTGAATCCATTGGATGGGAGATAACGTTTGAATTTTTTTTCATCTACGGGTTTCTCTGGCATTTCGCTCCTCCCATTATTTGCGCGGATCGTTGTTTTCTATGCTCTTCAAATACTCCCTCGCCTTGTCCTGCTCATGCTTGACCGCGATCACGAATGTCTCATTCAGATCATAAACTCCAGGGACCATGCCTGCTATTCCCATTTCACTCAAAGCCACTTCCAATGCACGCTTGAATTCCCAAATGCTTTTTTCAGTAAATTTTTCGATTGTGGGTAGATCGTTCATGGAATGATCCTCACTTTCCAGCTTCTAGCGAATATAGTCTTATTCCCTTGCCCTTTTGAAATATAAATAATGATATATATGTCCAACTCCAACTAGAATATTGCCAACATCACCGCAGCTAACCAGCTCCCATCCATCCTTCCCTAATGTAGCAATTTCATAGGCTATATTGTCAGCTTCGGAAGCTTCATCTTTTTGTATTGGAGTGGTTTCAAAACCTGCACTGGTAAAAGATATCTTTTGAGGAGATTCACCTCTCCATCCGCCCTCACCGATTTTTATTGGTCCGATTGCACAATATTCCCATTTTTGCATTCTGCCCTCCTGTTTCAGCAAATTTCTAAATGGTGGATAGATCATTCATGGAAGAAATCCTTAAGGATGCGTCGGCAAATATTTTGATTGTCGATGGTACACATAAAGTAAATGGTTTATTAGCCAAGTATTTAGAAATTTTCTCCCAATGGCAATTTTTCCTTGCTCAAAACTCGAACCAGCGACCAAGCGTTTATTATTGCGATTCCAGTTAGGTCACATTTTTCATTTAGTTGCTAAGCGGTTGTTAACCTGCGGTTATAAGTTCAATTCCTATTAAAAATCATTTTGCAGTTTAAATTATAACGTGGTAATGGTTAAGCTTAGCAGCAGAGTGGAAAAGGCAAGACTCTTTCGCCGATCAGAGCGATTGCCACCGGAGCCGCTTCGTACCCTCAAGGCGGAACCTGCTCCGCTGCAGCTGGTGTTTGGTGGCCTGAAATGCGCTCTAAATCACGGGGTCAGGTCGTAATATAGCCTGACTTTGAGTAATCGTAAGAAGTCATACGCTTGGGTTTAATACGAATGACTACGGGTGTGAAACTGTTTGCCAGATCTACTGCCATCTTCCGGGCGTCTTCAGGGGTTTTATAGCGTTCAAAGATTAAGGTGCGCTTTGCGACTACGTCTTCATAATCAAGTTCTGCCTTTCCATAGATCAGGACGCCCTTCCAAGGAGGCGCTTGATTATCAATCAGAACGGTAACTTGCGGATTGTTCTTGATGTTTCTAACTTTGTGAGTCATTTCCTGCGTTCCAATGATAATGTCATTATTATCATATTTGAAATAAACAGCCGCGATATGGATTGTTCCGTCAGGATTTAGGGTACTTAAACGGGCAATCGGTGCTTCATTGAGGAATGCTACCAGCTCTTCTTGAGTAAATGGCGGCCTCTGTGGATAAGTTATCATCGAGCCTCCTAAAATTGAAAACAAAACGAACCAGCGACCAACCGACACCCTAATTGTAGACTTTACATTAACCAAATTCAAGAGCACTTTGCTTAATTTTTATGTTTTCGAATTTTCTTCCCACTCAGCCCCGCGGCAAAGATTTTGTGCGCTGTCTTAAGACCCTGGAATTGAGAGGGCTCCAACGCCACCTCGTATGAAAAGATCGAGGAAGCATTAAAGAGGATGGAGAGAATCTGTACGAGCTTGAATTGATCTGCTTCAAGAACAACTAAACTAGGTTGGAATCAATCTAGTGCCCAAGCGGATATCAGCCCAACTCCAATTGGGTAACATTTCCATATTTTATTGAAAGAGCTGTTTGCTCAACAATTAATCTGAAATAGAAAATAATAAGAATAGATTTATGAAATACTCTTATATGGATGTGATATAAATAACAAAGGCTTTTATGCAAATACTTACCGACCCAGCTATGGATCTGACTGCCGAATAGGCAAAAGACTTGAACCTTCATTCCATCCCGTTGCGGATAACTCTGGATGGTAAAACATATCGCAGTGGCGAAGATATCCAACCCGAACAGTTCTATGAATTACTAGAGAAAACTAAAAGTTTCCCCACCACTTCAATGCCCTCCTCTGGGGAATTTGTTGAGAAGTATCGAGAAATGGCAAAGACTGATCCAGAGATCCTATCTATTCACGTTTCGTCGGGTTTAAGCGGTACGTTGAACGCTGCCCGGTTGGGAGCCGAGCTAGTTCCGGAAGCGAAAGTTTCCATTATCGACACAAAAACCCTTTCCTGCCCAATGGGTTGGCAAGTACAAGCAGCAGCACTGGCCATCAAAAAGAAATGGGACGTGCCACGCATCAAAGAACTGCTTATCACCATCAATCAGCACAGCGAAGGGATGTTTACCCTGCCAACCCTAAAGTATCTTATCCATAGGGGACGCATCAGCCATATTAAGGGACTGCTTGGTTCCCTGCTCAACATCAAACCCATCATCGGAGTGGAAAAAGTTCGGGGTACTTACATTCAACTTGGGCAGAGTATGACCTTGAAAAAATCGATCCTCAAGATCATCGACCGGATCACCCAGCTTTATTCAGAAGACAGTTACCTACGAATCCAACCCCTGCATGCCATTGATCTGGATGGAGTGCAGTTTTTGAAAGATGAAATGAGCAATAAGTATAAGATCTTTTGGGAGCCTGCCACACAAATCGCACCCATCCTGGGAGCCCATACCGGACCCGGGCTGGTAGGTTGCGCGGTGGGGATCATGAGTGATTTTTCCGAAGTGTTAGCTTGAAATTGAAAGATTGATTCAAATTGAAATTTTTTGATCGGAAAAAATCAAAGTCTTGATCGCGCGTTGGAGGGTGGAGTACAATCACATCAGACCACCCAGCGTTTTTGGAAATCTTTCCTCTGCACCACAGGCGTAGTTGCTTACATCAAAGACATCCTAATCAATAGGTCTAAAATTACATCTGGTACAAGTATTTGGGGCTGGTCATCGCAGCATCTGAAAGATCGTGTACCCACTTATCCAAATAAGGCATATATAGGGTTCATGGTAAACCTTTCATTTGCATGAAAACCTCATTATCTGTAAGATATAAGAAGAATTATCTGAGCAACTTGAAGAAAAGAGAACTGCATCCCAAAATTGGTCACAACTACAGAACGAATCTCGCACGCTCGTGAATTAATAAAGAAAGCGCGAAATATATCGGTTCCCCCGGACCCGGGCTGGCAGGATTTTTCGTATATCGCCCAGGTGAAAGATATGATGCGCCAGGCAAGGGACTTACTCAAGTTCATTCCACTGACTACAAAAGAAGATCCCAATCAGAAAAAAGACGCATTAGATGTGATCAAAGATATTGATAAGGCGGAAAAGGAGATGCTCCATAGATTCGTTTAAGTGGGTCCTTTTTTACAGACAAAATGGATAATTTTTCCGTAAAAAATAAACTCTATGGACAAAAATACACCAAAAATACAACTTGAATCAGCCCATTGATATCACATAATCAAATAGTTCAAATTAATGGACCTGGACCCACCTTTTTGATATTTCCAAATCACCTTGATAACGCAATGCACGGGCAGCCGTGGAATTATCCCTAAGGCACGGAAGGTTTCTTGCGCTGTCTTAAGACCCTCGAATTGAGAGGGCTCGTATGCCACTTCCTATAAGAAGATCGAGGAAGCGCGAAAGAAGATGAAGAGGTTTTGTAAGAAGTTGGATTGATCCGCGTAAAGAACAACTAAACTCGACTGGAATCGTCCAGCGACCAAGCGGATGTTACTAAAATTCCAGTAAAGCTATGTTTTTTGTTTTTCCTTTAAACAGCTCTTGATCCTACTGTTCTAGGTTC
>JBGQAS010000104.1:0-6641 GCA_041494435.1 Anaerolineaceae bacterium
AAAGGAAATCCCGACAGCCTATATCTATGGGCCAAACTATCAATTAATGAACGGATATGTTCAGACCGCGATTCAGGAGTTTGCCACTGGAAAATCATCTGCCGCGGATGCATTAAAAGCCGCTGCGGATCGAATCCGCGCTGAAACTGGCATGCCATAAAATTCAGTACCAATGGATGGATGGGGAGAGGAATTCTCCCCATCCATCGCCTTGAAAATCTTTTAGTTAGTTGGGTAGGTAATCGAGATGAAGAAGAATATCCCAGGAAACCCGAAAGAAACAAACGACGTCCTACAGAAAAGGGGTTGGCTGCATAGAAAAGTTAAGAATCCGTGGCCATATGTTTTCATCTCCCCCTTCTATTTACTCTTCCTGGCATTTGGTGTTTTTCCGCTTATATTTTCATTTATTCTCAGCTTCACCAGTTGGAAAGGCGCAGGCCCGATTGCTTTCAACAACTTCGGCAACTATAAGTTAATCCTAACGGACAAAGTATTCTGGCAGTCCATGCTGAATGGATTGATCCTCTTTTTCATGTATGTCCCATTTCAAACTTTTCTCGCGACCGTATTGGCAGTCATATTAAATTCACAGCGAATTCGAGGGTTTCGGATCTTCAGGACCCTCATTTTTATGCCCTACATTTCCAGCATGGTAGCAGCAGGATTTGTTTTTCAATTACTGTTTGGAAGCAGGGGGGGCTTAATCAATTCCTTTTTAGGCATCTTTTCATTGGCACCTGTGCCCTGGCTGGATACGATGTGGGGTGCAAGATTTGCATTATGCGCATTGATTGTTTGGGCATGGCTTGGATATAACATGGTCATTATCCTCGCCGGCTTGCAAACAATACCAAAGGAATTGACCGAAGCGGCTTTAATCGATGGTGCAAACCAACCCCAAGCATTTTTCTTGATCACGATCCCGCTCTTGAGACCGGTAATTCTATTTTGTGTCGTTACCTCGACAATCGGTAGTTTTAATCTATTCGGGGAATTAATGTCATTGTTTAGAGCAACAGGTGGGGTGGGTCCGCTCAATGCCGTCATAACACCAGCACTGGCAATCTTTGGACAGGCATTCCATAACTTTAAGTTTGGGTATGCATCTTCACAAGCTTATATCTATTTTCTATTGATATTTGCTGTTGCTCTGCTTCAAATGAAATTCTTTAATAAGAGCGTCGATTAGGTGGATCTATGAAGAGAAAAATATCACGAATCGTTGTAAATATTTTGATGTATGGTTTTTTAATCCTTGTCTCACTTTATATGATCCTACCGTTTTTCTGGATGTTGACCACGTCTTTAAAACCGGAAAATGAAATTTTCGCATCTCCCCCCATCTTGATTTCAAGCAATATGAACCTGGCTGCTTATAAAACGATCATCTTCGATGGGAATATCCTGCGCGTTTTATTGAATACATTCATCATCGCAAGCTGCGCGACCATCGTAAGATTATTCTTCTGCTCTCTTGGCGGGTTCGGGTTTGCCAAGTATAAATTTCTTGGAAAGGGCACGCTGTTTGCCATTTTAGTCGCGACGCTGGTCATTCCTTTCAGCATCACGCTGGTTCCCTTGTTTGTTGTCATGGTACAACTTAAATGGACTAATACATTCCTGCCGTTAATTATTCCCGGGGCTGCGAGTGCCTTTGGTATTTTCTTCATGCGCCAATATATATCAACGATTGAAAATGAGCTTTTGGATGCCGCTCGAATCGATGGGGCGAGCGAGTTTGCCATTTTTACCCGGATCATAATCCCCATCGTAGCACCCGGGATGACCAGCCTTGGGCTGATCTTTTTCATGGGGGCGTGGAATGACTTCCTGTGGCCGCTTGTGATCCTGAAAAAGCCCGATTTATTTACACTACCAATTGCTATCAACCAAATGATTCAATCGATGATCGGGCGACCAGTTTATAGTCAACAAATGGCTGCAGCTGTGATAAGTATTATTCCGTTGCTGATTATTTTTCTCGTTTTCCAGCGTCGTTTTGTAGAAGGTATCACAGCAGGGGCGATTAAAGGCTAATAAATTGCCCTCGCTCATGAAGCTCAGACCATTTTTGTAAAACAATCTTGGAGTTTCCCATTATCGGAAAATTATCCAAGAAAGCTTCACCCGTAATGCACTTGATGACGATATACCTTTTATAGAGACAAGGGATTGTGAGTAAGTTTATTGATGAGGAGCATGTAATGGAAACACGGAGATTTGGTCGAACGAATCATGAAAGTACATTAGCCATATTTGGAGCCGCTGCTTTCTATGATATATCCCAAAAACAAGTTGACCAAGCGATGGAATTGGTGATTTCATCCGGGATAAATCACATTGATGTCGCACCCAGCTACGGGCAAGCCGAGATGCGCTTGGGTCCTTGGATGGAAACTGAACGAAAGCGTTTTTTTCTGGGCTGTAAAACTATGGAACGTACAAAAAAAGGCGCACATGATGAACTTAGGCGTTCTCTGGACCTTCTCAGAACCACTTCTTTTGACCTATATCAATTTCACGATGTTGGTTCAATAGCCAACCTGGACCTGATCACGGGCAAGGGAGGAGCATTGGAAGCAGTACTGAAGGCGAGGGATGAAGGGCTGATCAAGTATATTGGGATCACTGGACATGGTCTGGGAATTCCTGATGTCCATCTAGAAGCCTTACGCCGCTTTGATTTTGATTCGGTGCTATTTCCAATCAATTTTGTACTGTATGCCAACCCTGATTACAGAAAAAGCGCAGAAGAATTATTAGCGCAATGTGCGAAACGAAATGTTGGAATCATGGCTATAAAAAGCATCGCGCGAGGGCCCTGGGGTGAAGGACAAAAAACAAATACTACTTGGTATCGCCCTTTTACTGAAGAAAGCTGGATCCGGAAATGCATTGGTTTTGTTCTGTCACAACCCGTTACTGGAATTTGTACGGCTGGAGATGTTTCCCTTTTGCCTGACATTCTAGATGCTTGCAATAAATTTAAAGAAGTATCTATTCAAGGACAGAAGGAATTGTTATCTCAAGCAGACAAGTTTGAACCGCTGTTTGAGTAAAATCGGAAAGGTCTCTATGTTCTATTTTGGAGCGGATTATTACCCCGAACATTGGCCTGAAGAACGCTGGTCAGAAGATGCCCGTTTGATGGAGCAAACTGGTTTTAACGTGGTTCGCCTTGCTGAATTTGCCTGGTCGAAAATGGAATCAAAAGAAGGTCAATATGATTTTGATTGGCTCGATAGAGCTATTAAGATTCTTTCCTCTCATGGCATGAAAGTGGTCCTAGGAACCCCAACAGCGTCCCCACCCCCTTGGTTGATGGCAAAACAAGAGGATCTTTTTCTGGTTGAACAAAATGGCGTCCGACAGACCTATGGGTTGCGCAGGGAATATTGCCCCAATAACCTGGTTTACCGTCTTTACACGAAACTCATTGTTCGTCAAATGGCTGACCATTACAAGAATAACCCGTCAGTAATTGGGTGGCAAATTGACAATGAGTTTGGAGATCGCTGCTTTTGTAGCATCTGCAAAGCCGAATTCCATGAATGGCTGAAAAAACGGTACAAAAATCTTGACAATCTGAACGAGAAATGGGGAACCATCTTTTGGAGCCAAGTTTATACGGATTGGACACAAATTCCCGTTCCCCTGACCACAGCTCGCTCTCATAACCCCGGCCTGGGTTTGGACTACCGCAGGTTTATGTCCGATACTTATCGGGATTACCAGAAACTTCAGATCGATATCATCCGCCAACATTGTCCAAACCACTTCATTACTCATAACTTGATGGGCTTCAAATATGACCAACTCAACTATTACGACAACTCTGCTGATCTAGATCTCGTGTCCTGGGATAACTACCCGCGGACGCAATGGGGGATGCAAGCAGCGGTAGATCCTACTCGAGCTGCTCTCAGTCATGACACGATGCGCGGATTGAAGAAAAAGAATTTCTGGGTAATGGAGCAACAATCGGGTGGGGGTGGATGGGAATATGTGGCTGTGCCCCCCAAACCTGGCGAATTGCGCTTATGGACCTATCAATCCATCGCGCATGGAGCAGATGCGATTGTCTACTTCCGCTGGCGCACTGCTCGGACAGGAACCGAACAATATTGGCAAGGGATCCTTGAACACCATGGCATCCCAGGCAGACGCTATGCTGAGGTATCACAGGTTGGCAAGGAACTGCAAAAGATCTCAGATGTTGTTGCAGGTTCTCAAAGTAAACCTCAAGTTGCCATCATGCAATCCTACGATACGCGTTTCGCTTTCCAGGTGCAACCCAACAATCCACGCTTTTCATACGAAAAACACATCCAGGATATCTATCGCGGATTTTTTAACAGCAATATTCCGATCGATATTGTTTCGGAAAAAGACCTCCTGACGGGTTACAAAATTGTCATTGTCCCTGCCATGTATATCCTGACCGATGAGACAGCCGGCAATCTTGAAAAATTTGCTGCAAATGGCGGTACAGTGGTCTTCACAGCACGCACCGGGGTTAAAAACGAGTCCAATATGGTTGTTAACATGAAACTACCCGGCTTGGTAGCCAAGATGTGTGGCATTGAAATTGAGGAATACATTTCCATGCCACTGGATGAAGACAATCGGGTGCGATTTGGTATCCCGGAGTTGGAAGATGAATTCCCTGCATCTGTTTGGGCTGATGTTATCGAACCGAAAGGAGCACAAGCGGTGGCCTGGCATGCTCAAGATTTTTATGCAGATAAACCAGCGGCAACCATCAATCAATTTAAAAACGGAAAAGTGATCTACCTGGGAATTATGGGTGATGCAGCTTATTACGATGCCATTGCCCGGTGGATATCCGGGCTGGCTGGGGTTGAACCCATGTTGAAATCACCTGCTGGGGTTGAGGTTACTGCGCGTTGGCAAGGAGACCAGCGTTTACTCTACGTGCTCAATCATACCAACGAAACTCAACAAATATCCCTTGATGGTTCTTATGAAGATCTACTGACAGGAAAAGTTTGTAAAGGAGATGCAAGCATTGCGGCACTCGGTGTTCTGATCCTGATGAAGACCAAGTTGAAGAAATAATGAAGGAGTCTGGTGGTAAAGCTATTCTACTTATGTTCACAATGCTTTTTTTGCTTGGTAGTTGTGGTCCAACTCAGGCAGTCGAACCAACAACTCCTCAGGAGCCAACCGTGATAGCGTTACCTCTTGTCGCTCTTCCATCTATGGATTTACCATTATCCGGAGAATGGCGGTTTTCGATTGATCGTGATCAAGTTGGAGAAACACAGGGATGGTTTGTAGCTGATTACGACGATTCCTCCTGGAAAACCGTCACAGTTCCTCATACCTGGAATGTGATTCCTGAATATCTGGATTATGAAGGACTTGGATGGTATCGACGAGCATTCACTGTTCCAGCTGGATCTGAATCGGCTCACCTCCGGTTGCATTTCGAGGCTGTATTTTATCTGGCAAAAGTCTGGCTTAATGGTCAATATCTTGGACAGCATGAAGGTGGGTATACGCCCTTCGAGTTTGATGTACGTGACATAGCAAAACCAGGGGAAACGAATGTCCTCGCTGTTCAGGTGGATAACCTTCGTTCAACCAATCGCATTCCAGCAGAGCTCAATCCAAACTGGTCATTTGATTGGTATAACTACGGTGGTATTACGCGGGATGTTTCCCTCGAGATCACAAGCCAAGCGTATATTGCCAAACAGCAAATCGTTTCGACCCCGCATCTTATCGGTAGGGATGAAGCTGACATAGCGACGGTGACGGCTGTAATTACAATCAATAACACCTCAGCCGAAACTCTTACTGGCTCAATCACCGCTAACCTTCTGGATGATGCTAGTGGAAATATTGTTTTAGATTCACCCGTTTTCACACCAGTGAGCATCCCTGCGGATAAAAGCACTGAAGTTAAACTGACTGCCAAGCTTACCTCACCGAAACTCTGGCATTTCGACCTTCCCAATCTATATCGCTGGTCAGCTTCCCTGATTGACGCTGATGGCCAGATATTGCACAAGGATGAAGTTACTATTGGGATTCGCTTAGTGGAAATGAAGAATGGATATCTTTATCTCAATGGAGAACAAGTTCGGTTAGTCGGTGTCAGTCGGCATGAAGATTACCCGGGGCAGGGCTCAGCGGAGACTGTGACTGCCATGGCGGCAGACTACAATGATTTGAAGCTCTTGAACGAAGTTCTTTCACGACCGGTTCATTATCCACAAAATCAATTCATCCTTGATTATGCCGATCGCCACGGCATCCTGCTGATACCTGAAGTTCCAGCTTGGCAATTAACCCAACAGCAAATGAATAGTGAGCAAATGCAGGACCTGGAGAAAGTGGAATTAAGCGAGATGATTGCGGCAGATTTCAATCATCCTTCTGTATTTGCATGGAGCGTTGCCAACGAAATCGAATCGGATACCTATGCCGGAAAAGAATTCGTCAAGCAAATGATCGCTTATGTGAAATCACTCGACCCGACACGACCGGTTGGTTTTGCTTCGAACCGCCTGTATTCCAATCCGAAGCTTGATGCGACTTCACAATCTGATTTTGTGATGATGAACCAATACTTTGGCACATGGGGAGGACCCAAGCAGGGACTCGGGCCA
>JBGQAS010000234.1:0-4172 GCA_041494435.1 Anaerolineaceae bacterium
ATTATGTCAAAGCGTTCATTGAAAATCACGCCATAAATGCCCCCCGGTCGGGAGAAAAAAGGCTTGTTGCTGAAGGCGAGAAAATACGGTTCTTCCTGGCCATGATCCAGCACTGGAAAAAACTGGGCTACGATTATTCAAAACGATTTGATCTTCTGAAAAATGCAGGCTTTGGCAGAAAGATGGCTGATTTCTACCTGGGCTTTGCAGAAAGCAACGATGTCGATCCGAAGGAAACGCGGAAGATATTCGCCCAGATCAAAGGATGGAAGAATCAAGGGGTTGATGAACCACAGAGGATCGACCGCCTTGAAAATCAAGGTTTCAACCACGTCACCGCAAAGATGCTGGTGCAAGAGGCAGAGCGTAATTGATGGTGGATTGCAAAATAAGAAAAATGAACTGGTTACCCAAAAAATTTAAAATGAACAAATTCTTTGGAGGATCCCATGTCTGAAGTTCAACATTTAGCTGATGCACTTGAAAATTTGCTGGTTAACCCGGATGCAGGCTGGTTTGCCGTTCTTCCCCAGGCGGTCGGCTGCCTCACTGCCGAACAGGCTGCCACCGAACCCGCCAAGGGGTTCAACAGCGTGTGGAAGGTGGTCAACCACATCGCCTACTGGCAGGAATATTTCCTGCGTGTGCTGAAGGATGACACCTTCGAAGCGAAGCAACTGGGCGAGGATTGGGCGCCCATCCCCGACCCCAAGGACGATATCGTCTGGCAGGAAGCTGTAAAGCGGGCGATCGATATCAACATGCAACTGAGTGAAGAGGTGGAGGCTCTTAAGGATGCCGACCTTGAGCTGCCCATAGCGGCGGGCAAGTCCAAGCGCTATCAGGAACTTATGGGCCTGATCGCCCACAATAGCTACCACATCTGCGAGATCATCTCGATCCGGCACATGCAGGGGCTGTGGCTCGAGAACGTTTGATGCCCATGGCGATCTATAAACGATGGGGAAAGATACTGGGGCATATCCGCCAGCTGGCTGAAGTCATCGGTCCACGAGGGAGTACAACCACCAACGAGCGCCGGGCGGGTATTTACGTCCTCTCGGTGCTGAAGAAACTGGGTTTGGAACGCGTTGGTTTGGAGGAATTCCGCGGGCATCCCTCCACCTATCAGCCCTACATCCTGGCTTTCCTGGCTGCCCTGGCGGGTGCCGCACTGGCGTGGTTCTTCCCCGATTGGCGCGGATTCATCCTGGTGGTGATGGGCGCCTTCCCGGGCGCGGGTGGCATGCTGACTGAAAGCAACCTGGATTCGTCCTGGATGCGCAAGGCGCTTCCCCGCCGTAAGACCCAGAACGTGGTGGCGACAGTACCTGCTAAAAAAGAGGCACTTAATAAGGTCGTCTTGTGCGCTCACCTGGATACCCACCGCACGCCCATTTTCTATTCCTCCAAAGCCTGGAACCGCATCTTCAGTTTTATGGTGACGGCAGCTTTCCTAAGCATGGTCGCATCCATCCTGATCGGCCTGGTGGGGTTGATCTCCGGCTGGCTGGTGTTGCGCTGGGTGATGTTCGTGCCGATGGCCTTCGAACTGTTCGCCCTGTTATTATGCCTCCAGGCGGAATTCACTCCCTTCAGTCCTGGCGCGAATGATAATGCCTCAGGGGTGGGGGTTTGCCTGGCGCTGGCGGAGGACCTTCAAGACCATCCGCTCAAGCAAACGGAGGTATGGTTTGCCTTCACCGATTGCGAGGAGACCGGCTGCGACGGGATGAAGTATTTTATGAACGATCATGGGGCGGAGTTGGGTGAGAATGCCGTGTACCTCGTCCTCGACGAGGTGGGCTACAGCGCCATCAAGTACCTTTCGGCGGACGGGTTGATCGTGAAACATCCCACCCATCCCAAGGCGATCGAGCTGGTCCAGAAGGCATCGGAAGCCCTGCCCGGTATTCCCATCGAGAGCAAGGTGGGGCAGGCGTATACCGATGCCCTCGTCGCCACCAAGTACGACAAGATCGCGCTCACCCTGGTCTCCACCCCCAAGGAAAACGAAGCCGGGCACTGGCACCAGATGTCCGATACCGTGGAGCACCTGGATCCGCAATCTCTGGATAATGCCCTCACCATCACCCGGCAATTACTTAATGATATAGATCAGCAAGTTATCGCTGTTTAATATTATTTAAATATATTATTTGATGGAATCTAGCTCATTACCGCGGGATGAGGTGGGCAGCCACGGCTTTGAAGCTGGCGGAGATCGGTATGCCGGGCTTCAAGCCCATCTCGATGGCCGAAGCACGAGTGATCAGGCTCACCAGCGGGAAGCCGCAGTCGATGATCACCCGCATGAAGGCTCCTTGCGGATAGATCTTGTCGATCTTGCCCGACATGTGGTTACGGGCGCTGGATTTGGGCAGCTCAGGTGAGGTGTATAAAGTTACATCTTCGGGACGCAGGCACAACCAAATATCCCTGCCCACCGGGATTTCACTGATGGCTTCGAGATGAAAGCCGTTGGACTGAATGGTCACCATGCCCTCGGTACAGGCGATGATCTTGCCCGGTACGATGGTCTCAACGCCAACGAAAGCTGCGACCTCTGAATCGATCGGGGAGGCAAAGACTTCCTGGGGAGTGCCCACCTGGCGTAACCGTCCGCCGATGAGAACCGCCACCCGGTCGGCGAGGAGCAAGGCTTCATCCAGGTCATGGGTGACGAAAATGGTCGTCATGTGCAAGGTCCTAAGGAGGGACTGAAGATCCATTAATAGCTGGGTGCGGGTGGGAGCGTCGAGCGAGCCAAAGGGTTCGTCGAGCAGGAGCAATTCGGGTTCCAGCACGAATGCCCGAGCCAGGCTGGTGCGATGCGCTTCCCCGCCGGAGAGCTTCCTGGCGGATCTTTTATGCAGGTGAGAAATGGACAGGCGCTTCATCCAACTTTCCACCCGCTCGTGGATCTCCACGCGTGGTGTTCGGCGGAAGTGAAGCCCCGAGGCTATGTTTTCGAAAACGCTTGTGTTTAGGAGCAGGGGTTCCTGCAGCACCAACCCAAACTTGCGACGAAGGTCCCCTTGGTTGAGGGAATGAATGGGCTTATCCTGCCAGAAGACCACGCCGGAGGTGGGCTTGATCAAGTTGATCATGGAAAGCAGCAGGGTGCTCTTGCCTGCACCGTTGGGACCGATCACCGCCAGTACTTCACCTTCCTGAACGGATAGATCGAAGACTTTAAGCTTGAACTCGTCCTCACGCTCAACGACGAGATTCTTTACCCGCAAGAGTGAGGTCATTTTCGCTGACCCCGCTGCTGGATGAAGGTGAGCCCCAGGTTGACCAGGTAGGCCAGGAGCAAGAGCAAGCCTCCCAGCATCAGGGCGAGACCGAAATTGCCCTTGCTCGTTTCCAGGACGATGGCAGTGGTAAGCACGCGGGTCTGTCCCTTGATGTTGCCGCCGACCATCATGGAGGCGCCTACTTCGGAAATGACGCTGCCAAACCCAGCCATCAAGGCTGCCAGCAGAGGCAGGCGTGCTTCCTTCAATAATGCCCAGATGGCTTGCAGGCGGGAAGCGCCGAGTCCCATGAGCTGCAGGCGCAGGCGGGGATTGAGCTGTTGCAGAGCAGCCGCCGTCAGCCCGGTGACTACTGGGAAAGCGATGATGGTCTGGGCAATGATGATGGCGGCTGGAGTATAGATCAAACGCAGACTGCCCAACGGACCCGAACGCCACAGCATGATCGAGACGACCAACCCAACCACCACGGGCGGCAGCGCCATGCCGGTGTTGATCAGGCTTAAAAGAAAGCCTCGCCCTTTGAAACGGTTGAACGCCAGGATGGTGCCCAACGGAATTCCAAGGACGAGGCTGAAACCAGTCGCAAGCAGGGAAACCTGTAGTGAAAGCGAAGTGATCTGCCAGATTTCCGGGTCAAAAATGCTCAAGAGAAATATCCGTAATTAAGAATTGCGAAAATCCTTACCTGAATCGCGGAATTATTATAAACCCAGCTCGGCATCAGTCTTGGTGGCATCGGGGATGAAGAGACCCTGACCATATTGTTCCTTGCCAAAATCACCGATGACCAGTTGGACTTCGGGGGAGGTGATCCAGGTAGCGAAGGTCTTGGCACCATCGGCATTCACCTTGGGCCAAAGCGTTGGGTTGACCGTGATCACATGGTAGACATTGAGCAGGGAATTGTCG
>JBGQAS010000188.1:0-4845 GCA_041494435.1 Anaerolineaceae bacterium
CGCCAACATCAAGAAATTTACCACCTATATCTTCACTAGCAATACCCCTGAAGCTATTCCTTTCATCCTGTTTGTATTAAGCGGCACCCGTATTCCCCTGGCGCTGAACGTGATGCACATTTTGTCCATTGACCTGGGGACGGATATGGTCCCTGCCTTGGGTCTTGGGGCTGAATTGCCTGAACCGGGCATCATGGATCGGAAACCACGGAATCTCAAAGAGCACGTAATAAACAAAGATCTCCTGATTCGTGCTTATGGCTATATTGGTATCCCGCAAGGGGCGATTGCCATGGTCGCTTTTTACTTCATGTACTGGACGAACGGATACGCAGGCAAGTTCATCGATTTACCCGGAAGTGGACCTCTATATAAAGCAGCGACTGCCATGGCCCTTGCTTCGGTGGTTGCCACCCAAATTGGAAACTTGTTTGCCCAGAGGACGGAGAAGGGTTCGACCTTCAAGCTACCTTTATTCAAGAACCACCTCCTTTGGGTCGGGATTGGAACAGAGCTTGTCCTTATCGCATTGATCGTCTATGCACCATTCATGAATACCTTTATTGGTACGGGTCCCTTTAATCCCATCTATTGGGTGTTCCTGTTTGCCTGGACGCCGTCCCTGATCGTTATCGATGAGTTTGTGAAGTGGATGAGAAGGCGTAGGGAGTTAAAAAAAGGAGGATTGGAACAATGAAGATCATAATCATTGGCTGTGGTCGAGTCGGGGTAGGACTGGCTAGAGCATTAAGCTCTCGCGGCCATGCAGTGACCGTAGTGGATCATGATGTCCGTTCATTTGAGCGGTTGGGTCCCGGTTTCAAAGGAAAGACCGTGCTGGGTCTTGGCTTTGAAAAGGATATCCTGGTCCAGGCAGGCGTGGAAAAAGCGGATGCCTTGGCTGCCGTGCTGGACGGTGATGATGAAAACGTGGTCATTGCCCGCATTGCCAAGGTCATCTTCCGGGTTCCACGTGTAGCTGCCCGCATTTACGATCCGCGAAAAGCGGATATCTATCGTCAATTCGGTCTGCAAATCGTCTCGCCTGTATCTCTGGCGATTGCCAAGCTCATGGAACTGATGACCTTTACCCAAATGGCCACCACCACGGAAATTGGCACCGGGGAAGTGGAAAATGTAGAATGGGAAGTCAACGAAAAGATGGTTGGCAAAAGCGTGGATACCCTGGCAGTTTCAGGAGAGATCAGCGTAATCTCAATTACGCGCAATGGGAAAACATTCATCTCCATGTCGGGTACGGTATTACAAAAGAATGATCTACTGCATCTGGCCGTTCTGGCTACATCTTCGGACCGGTTCCGCAAGATGGTTGATTGAAGATGGATGAATGAGGAGGTGACAAAATGAAAGTAATGATCATCGGTGGTGGAAAAATTGGAGAATATTTAACCGATTTCCTTCTCAAAGCCGGACATCGGATCAAATTGGTGGAAAATCGCCGGGAAGTAGCCGAGGATTTGAATAAATCCCTGCCCAAGGATGTGGTCATCATTGGCAATGGTACGGATCCGGACATCCTCGAAGCCAACGGGATCCGCAACATGGATGTGGTGGCAGCTGTAGCCGGGAATGATGAAGTCAACCTGGTGGTAACGAACCTGGCGCGATTCGAATTCAATGTGCCACGAACCATTGCCCGGGTCAACCACCCCAAGAATGCCTGGATGTTCACCCCGGAAATGGGCGTGGACGTGGCTCTCAACCAGGCAGATCTCATTGCCAGCATGATCGCCGAGGAAATGTCGTTGGGGGATATGATGCTGCTGCATTACCTGCGAAAGGGTCAATTCTCGCTCGTAGAGGAGAAAGTGGGGCCTCAATCCGTGGCTGTTGGAAAAGCTATTAAAGACCTCGGATTACCTCAACAATGTGTGATCGCTGCGGTCTTGCGCAAGGGCGAAATGATCCTCCCCAAGGGAGACGTTCTTTTGCAACCTTCCGATGAAGTGATCGCAGTGGTCCATTCCTCGCAGATAAAGCAACTCGCTGATTTACTAAGCGATCGATAATTCAGAAAAAGATGAAACGACCCGGAAGGTTCATTTTCCGGGTTGTTTTTATTTCCATCGCAGGAATGTTTTCAAAATCGGAAGGTTGTACTCGAAATCCGAATCGGTATGATTAGTCAATTCGACAACCACGGATGGGATACCGAGCTTGGTTGCCCAATTCACAAATTCACCCGTATAGGTGCAGCCAGTATCCACGGGTGGATACGGGTAGGGGCTGACGAGTACCAGGGCAGCTGCCAGGCGAAAAGATTCGCGGTTCTCATCCCATGCTCCCGGGAAAATGCCCAACCCGGCGCTGTGATAGCTGATGATGCCGGAAAAATGGCGGTAAAGGATGAAATTGATCAATGCGACGGTTTCGGGTTCAGAAGCAGCATAAGGCCCGGCATTGATCGCTTCCTCGTCCCAACAGCCAAACAGGTTCCATTCTTTCTCCCAGTTGGCATCCCAGTTCCGGTTCAGGTCCACTCCGTGGGCATTGGCCCGCCCCAATGCACCGTGATCCCGGGCTTCTCCATCAGGGTTTAGCATGGGCAGGATGTAGAGCGTCACATCGGTTGGGATAATATTCGGATGTAATTCGATGTAATGGATAAGTTGGGTCGCCAGCACCGAGGTGTTCCACTCGTAGCCGCCGTGGATATCTGCAACGATCAGGCGTTCCACATCACCCGTGCCAAACCGGTATACGCTGATGGGTCTGCCTTCCACCGATTGTCCGATGACCTGAGGTCCGCTTTCGAAGGGCAATGGGATTGGTGTGGGAGTTTCCGTAGGAGTTTGCGTGTTTTCAGGGGTTAAGGTGGCAGTTTCAGTGGGGATTAAAGTGGGAATGGGTGTATCAGTGGGAACATCGGTTGGTGGGACGGAGGGTGTGATGGTTGGACTTTCCGTTGTGGTTGGGATAACCGGGATGAACATGGTAGGAGTGGTCTCGGGGATTAAGTGGACACAACCAGCCATGAATAGACTGATAACCATGACTGCAGTCATAATCCGGGTGTTGTTTGCGTGTCGATAGGGCATTTGGGGGGTTGTATCCGTTATAATGAAAATGTTCGCTCAAGAAACAACTAAGTGTTGATTATAGCATCATCGAAAATCCATCACTTCTCTTTTGGATGGCAAGCCAAGGGAGAGGGGAATTCACTGGGAGTCTGCACAATTGAGCAAGAAACCGAAGATTGTTTTTCTGTTTTCCGATACCGGTGGGGGACATCGCAGCGCAGCGGAAGCCATCATTGAAGCCCTGGAAAAAAGATTTCCCGATCGGTTTGATACCGAAATGGTGGATTTTTTCAAGGATTACGGTCCGCCACCTTTGAATATGGCAGGACCCACGTACCCTGCCATGTCCAACATGAAACTGGTCTGGTATGTAGGCTATAAAATCCTCGACGATAAAAAGCGCATGGATGCATTGTATGACACTCTCAAACCGTACACCAAGCCCTACGTCAAAAAGCTGTTTGCCGAACATCCGAGTGACTTGTTTGTCTCGGTCCATTCCATTGTCAACCAGCCCATCCTGTCCAGCCAATATCTCAAAGTGCCAATGGTTATTGTCGTTGTGGATTTGGTCTATCCACCGGCATTCTGGTACCAGGATAAAACGGATTTGATCATTACTCCCACCGAACCGGCTTATCAAAGGGGCTTGCTGTTGGGGGTGCCTCCTGAAAAAATGACCCTGGTGGGATTACCCATTTCTTCCAGGTTTATCGAGATGAAAACCGACCCTGCCATTATTCGCAAGAAATATGGTTGGGCATTGAACCGTCCCCTGGTGCTGATGATCGGGGGTGGCGAAGGGATGGGGAAGATCAAGCCATCCGCCCTGGCCATCAACAAGGCAAATTTACCCGTGAGCCTGGTCATTGTCACCGGGAAAAATCAGAAACTGATGAAACAATTGAAGGATCAGACCTGGAATATCCCGGTACACATTTACGGCTTCAGCAAGGAACTACCCGAGTTCATGCAGGCAGCTGATATCGTGCTTACCAAGGCAGGCCCGACAACACTTTGTGAAGCTTTCCAAATGGGTAAGCCCATCATCATTTTCAGTTATGTCCCGGGGCAGGAAAAAGGGAACGTGATCTACACTGTGGATAAAGGTGCAGGCGTATATGCTTCTACGGCAGACCGGGTAGTGGGCGCATTAAGGTATTGGTTGGAGAACCCGGACAAAATGGCAGAAGTGGCTCGAGCTTCGAAAGAGCTCTCCCGGCCTGAAGCCGCCGGAAGGATAGCCGATATCCTGGCGGAACACTTGGAAAAGAAATAAAAGAACCGCGACCTTGAAAAGGTCGCGGTTTTGTTTTCATCAGCCAATTTTCTTGATGCTTCCCATCCCGCTGACCCGGGAAGTCACTTCGGGAGAACCCGTGTAATCCACGGAACCCACGCCACTGATCGAGCCATCCAATTTCTTGGAAACTTTCATTTTGGCGCTGCCGGCACCGCTGATAATTACTTTGGCATCTGTGATTTCGAGCGAATCCCCATGAAAGCTGCCTGCACCCGAGAGTTGGATCTGGGCGGTTTCGGTTGAACCGCCGGCGGTGATATTCCCGGCACCAGAGAGCATGCAATTCAATTCCTTGCTTGTGAGAGAATCCACACGCAAGTTACCCGCCCCGCTGAGGGATAGTTCAAGTTTGTCGGTTTTGATGGATTTCGCTTCGATGTTCCCGGCACCCGAGAGTCTCAAAGCCTGGATATCCTTCATCGTGATGAGGAAGCGTATGGGTCCGCGCCCGATGAAGTTCAAACCGAACAGATCCTGCCACCCAAAATCAAAGTTGATGTA
>JBGQAS010000011.1:0-14710 GCA_041494435.1 Anaerolineaceae bacterium
CATGGTATTTGCGGAACTCACCGAGAAGGTGACTAAAACCGGCAAGCAGGTCGTGGAAGAATTGAAAAAGGAAAATATCCTCATCGGGAATGTCGGTCCCCGAAATTTCCGCATGGTGACCCATTATTGGGTGGACGAAAATGGAATTGAAAAGACCCTCAAGGCAATAGGGAAGGCTGTTTCCTAGAAACTTTTTTTTACAATTCGTGGAAACCCAGGTTCTTCAGGAAGTTCGGCTTCTCATATAACCTGGTAAAGACTTTAATCACCTTCGGATCGAATTGAATGTTCGTCTGGAATTTGAGGAACTCAAAGGCATCCTGAGGTGATACTTTTTCATGATATGGGCGGTCACTGATCAAGGCATCGAAAACATCCGCAACGGAGAATATCCTTGCCAGCAAGGGGATGGCTTCGCCTTTGATCCCGTGAGGATACCCCGAACCATCCCAGCGCTCCTGGTGGTTGGCAACCACCCGTACGGCATCCCGCAGGAAGGGGATGTTTTGAATGATCTGGGCACCGATGTGAGGGTGCTGCCGCATGATCTTCCACTCTTCAGCAGTAAGCGATCCTGGTTTATGCAAAACAGCGTCACTGATTCCGATTTTGCCGATATCGTGCAACAGGGATCCCCGCTCCAGGGCTTTCAGATCTGATTGGGATAATCCAAGTTCCTTCCCCATTGAAATGGCCAACTGAGCCACGCGGATGCAGTGACCCTCGGTCTCGCGATCGCGCATTTCGATTGCGGATACCAGCGCCATCAAAGTGTGGTCATAGGTTTGTTGTAATTGGTAATATGCCTCTGAGATTTGATCGGCTTGCTGGCGCGATTCAATCAGCAAAATTGACCGTTCCAATGCGACGGACGCCTGGTTGATCAAGTTGCGGAGTTCTTCCAGTAATTGAGAATTCTCGTACAAATCGGTTCCCATTTCAAGCCATAAACCACCGTAACACCGGCGGTTGGTTTGGATGGGTAAACAGACCTGGCGAAGGTCATTTCCCATGTTTTTTGAAACCAGATTCCGAGTGTTCATCGCCTGGTGGATGAGATTATGAGGGTGCTCCTGGAAGCTGCGCTGGACAGAAAGGAATGTCTGTGCTTCCACGTTTCCGTCCAACGTGTAAAGAACCAAACCTCCTGTCGTTGCCTGCGAAAGGTTAAGTGCTGTCTCTGCAATAGCTTTCAAGGCAGAATCCAGGTCACCAGCCTGGGAGATACGGATGCTTAACCCGTGCAACAACCTGGTGCTGACCAGGTTCGCGCGTAATTCCTGATCCAGCAGGCTGCCTTCGATGAGGGCAGTCGCCTGCAATGAAAGTAGGTTGGATATGAACCCATCCTGTTCAGAGAACGTGATCCCTCGCCGTTTACCAAAGGCAAATACCGCTCCAATCATCATTCCCCGCAAACGAATTGGGCTTACCAGGGCGGAAGATAATTCAGGAATATCAATATGGAACCGGCGGGTGCGAGGATCCTTGCGCACATCATGGATGGTGAAACTCTCCGAAGTTTGAGTGAGTTCCACGAGAAAGGAATTGTAATATTTCCTCAAGGAACCAAGCAAGTCAGGTGCATTCCCCGAATACCCAATTTGGATCTTTTCCTGGAGGGAAATGATGATGGCTGAGAAACGGGTCTTTAGAATCCGCCTGCTTACCTCTGCAATCTGGTTGAGAAGGGTCTGCATGTCGGTGGTGTCTGTAATCGAAGTGCTGGAAGACATCAATTCGACCACACTACGATATAGATCGTAGCGACTCCAAGCCGCCAAGAGTTGCGATCCCGCTGCTTCCGAAACTTCCAAATGATTGGAAGTCAAAAATTGATCTCTTTTATCAGCCAAAAGGATGACACCTTCGAGAAATCCTCCGGATAATAACGGAACAGTTATCAATGAGGAATATACATTCTTCTCTATGGTCAGGTTTTTGATCGACACAGACGTCCCGGGGTTAATAAGTATCGATTTACGGGCAGAGACTGCTTTGCTAATTAGGGGATCCGATGTTTTCAAACGGAATCTCGCTGGAAGAACGGCCATATCAGATCCGGCTATCGCTATGGGGATCAAGCGATGTTCTTCAGGGGAGTGGGTGAATATACAACATAAGTCGCACCCGATGGCTTTCTGGAGAGACGTGACCAGGATTTGAGCGGCCACGGGAATTTCCAATGTCGTTTCAAGTTGTTCCGACATTTCTGCAAGGTTCGTAGTATCCCCTTGGAATGCAGTTGATGGTTTCCCAAAGTTTTGACCGGAAAGAGATTGTCGGATTTTGGATAGTGAGTCGCTGCGTTGTGCTAGAGATGAGTATCCCTGGGTAAGCGCAGTGACGACCCCACCTGATAACATCGATCTAGTTTCTGTGGTTTTCTCAATTGAAGGAGAAGATTGAATAAAAATGGATTCAAACTGATTTTGGAACCCTGAGAGGATTCGGTTGAAAAATTCTGTAGGGATCAAAACAACGATAAATATAAAGAAGACAAGTTGGATTTCAGAAAAAGGAATGCTTTTTGTCAATGAGGGAACGCTTTGGAGCCAGATACCACCGCCGACGCTGACGAATGTGATGATGGCTTGCATCACGAAAAAAATTCGCAGTGTCGTCGGAGACATCGAAGTTTCATTTACTTTTTGTTGTTCCAACCGTTTTGCAAAAATTGAAATGAGAGCAATAGATCCCGCCAGGAAAGTGATAGCTGGTTCTCCATGAATAAACGCCTGGAGGGCCACGAGGAATACCCAAGGGAAGGCAAAGATAAACTGAAAATTAATGAAAATCCGTGCATTATTTGAAAAAATCAATAATAAGGTAGCCAAAACAAGAAACCCTGTAAAAATCAAAGAAACGATTAATAAGCTTATCGATTGAACGATATTCCATTGAGAATTAAAACTGATTTGCCAAAGGAAAATGAAATAGGGAATAAGAAATAATACCGTCGACAGGCGGAGGAAGAAGGATTTAGGACTTGGACGATCTACCAGGATGATTGACTGAAGGGTGACCAGGAATAGAGTAAGGAAGAGGACCAGGCTCCAGTATTTCTTATCCACCAGGCATAAATAGGATACAAAAATAAAACCGAAAATGTTGACCGTTGATAGAATCAGATTCCATAAATGAGAAACTGGCAGCCAATCCCAACCGAAGTTCACCAATCCCCAAAACAGGAATACTCCACCTGCCAAAAATCGAAACCAAAGCACATTGGTAATGAGTTGTGAAAAAATCATTTGGGGAAAGAAAAGGAGAGCTAAGCCGATAAATGAGAGCGTAATTCCACTCAATAGGACGATATTTCGTGGCAAACGTTGTTGCATGGTTAAAAAGATAACATAGGAGGAACTTTTTATCAACCGGTTGGAGATGCCAAAAAGGATTCTGATATAATGAAATTTGGTTCGTTTAGCCCAACAATTTGTTAGGAGCAACATCATGGAAGGTTTTCTGGGAATAAAAGAAATCGACGAAGCTTGGGATTTCATCCAGAAAAAAAGCAAACTTCATCCAAAAGTCGCCATCATCCTGGGTTCAGGATTGGGTTCTTTGGCTGACCTGGTCACTGATGCCGAAATTATTCCCTATAAGGAAATTCCACACTGGCCAATTTCGACAGTACAGGGGCATGCAGGCAGGTTGATCCTCGGGACTTTGGAAAGCATTCCTGTAATGGTAATGCAAGGCAGGACTCATTATTATGAAGGCTTTCCAATGGATGTGATTACCTTTCCCATCAGGGTGATGGAAAGAATGAAAATTCCTTCCCTTATCGTTACCAATGCCGCTGGTGCAATCCATCCAGATTTCAAACCGGGGGATGTGATGCTGATTACGGATCATATTTCATTGATCGCGATGACGGGACTGAATCCTTTACGCGGACCCAACCTGGATGAATTTGGAGAACGCTTCCCGGATATGAGCCAGGCTTATGACCGGAATTACATGCAGACTATCCGAAAGATTGCCAAAGAAAATGGAATCCATCTACGTGAAGGTGTGTATGCCTGTCTCTCAGGTCCGAGTTTTGAAACTCCTGCGGATCTGCGATTCCTTCGAACCATTGGTGCAGATGCGGTGGGTATGTCCACGGTTCCTGAAGTGATCGTAGCACGTCATGGAAGAATGCATGTTCTGGGCCTATCTGGTGTCAGTAACAAGGCCAATTTGGATGGAAACACGGAAACTTCTCATGAAGAGGTTCTCGAAGCAGGCAAGATCATTGCCCCCAAGCTGCAAATAATCATCCAGGGTTTTTTGAAAACTTTATGACCAGGCGAAAGAAATAGTAGCTTGTACGCATGAATCAGATCGTTCTTTTTTTTGTCCGCTCGGAGGGGTGGTTCTATTTTATTGGGTTCATAATCGCTATTGTCTCACTGGTTAATTTATTACGCAGTAGAGGTCAATGGAAACTTGCTGTTTTTAGCTTGGAGCAGGAAATTGTCCGGAGAAAAACCCGGAATGCGGTCACCTGGTTGGTATTATCCGTAGTCTTTATTCTCGGGGAGTTCTCTTTTGTGACATTTGCATCCGTGAAATACCCCAACATCCAATTGCCAACACCAACAATCTCCTTGGAGGCTACTCCCACCCTCTCAATTTTGAGTGGGGCTGAACTGCAAACAGCCGCTCCTGGAACTGCAATAGCTCAATCGGCTTCACCATCCGAGGGTTGCATTCCGGGGTCGATTGAATGGTTCAATCCCCGGCCTGGTACTGAGGTGCGCAGTCAGGTGGATATGGTGGTCACGGTGAATGTTCCGAACCTGGGTTACTATAAGTTGGAGTTCCGGCCACTCAATTCAACAACGTGGCAGACAATTTCAGGGTTTGATACACCGGTGATTGACGATGTGCTGGGGGCAAAATGGAATATCGCCGACTTAACCCCTGGAGATTATGAATTGGGATTAACTGTTTTAGATAACCAGAATGTGGCTTATCCGGATTGTATTATCATAGTTCATGTGGTTGCTCCATAGGAGAGGGAAACTGATGTCTGAAATTGAAATTCGCCCCGCCGTCTCGAGTGATATAAACTCCTTGATCCAATTTGAACATAGTGTTTCTACGAATACCATCTGGCAAATGGATCGTGGATTGGAAGAGCGCCAGGTGAATGTCAGTTTCAGGCAGGCTCATCTTCCACGTCCCATCCGACTTGTTTATCCCCGGAAACCCGAAAAACTAAAGGATGATTGGCAGAAAAAAGCGGTCGTGTTTGTTGCGCTGATTGAAGAGGAACCTGTGGGATATATGAACATCCTCCTGCAGCCGGCTAACCCGTTTGCCTGGATCACGGACCTGGTTGTCGATGAACCGAGCCGTCGCAAGGGAATTGCCTGTGAATTACTCCTGGCAGGCAGGGAATGGGCAACCGAAAGGAACATCCGGCGCATGATCCTCGAAATGCATTTGAAGAATCATCCGGCAAGTTGCCTGGCTCAAAAAATGGGATTTCAATTTTGCGGTTACAATGACCATTATTATGAAAACCAGGGAATTGCTTTATTCTTTGGGTATTCATTCAGGTAAAGGGGGGATTTCTCTTTAGTATCATGAATCCCATTTTGCTGAACGGCTTGGAAGCCGTTTTCAAAACTCTAACCGATATATTTGCTGCCGGGATTGGCATTACCGCGTTATCCCTGCTTCTATTTAGCTTTAATTTCAATATTCGCGATCGAGTAATCCGATCCTTTATGCTGATCCTTTTGAGTGTCGTGATCGTTTTCACCTGTGAGGCTTTTAGCGGGACTGTCAGCGAAGCATCGCAGTTCAATTTGCTCCTCCGTTTACAATGGGTTGGCATTGTTATCATCCCCGCAGCCTATCTCCATTTTTCCGATGCTGTGCTGGCTACTACCGGTAAACCCAGCCGTTGGAAAAGACGCTGGGCGTCACGCCTGGTTTATATCATTTCCATCGGATTCCTTGCCCTTATCCCGACAAATTTGCTGGTTGGGGATGTGGTGATGAGCAATGCACCGGCTCCTCATCTTCAACCAACCTTATTCACGCTTATTTTTTCTCTTTATTATCTGTTGTGCATGGGTCTTACCTGGTTCAATTTCATCCGGTCTTATCGAAGGGCGGCGACAATTTCCAGCAAAAGGCGAATGGCCTATTTGCTCGTCGGAGCTCTCGCCCCGGCTTTGGGCTCGTTCCCGTTTCTTTTATATGGCTCGCAACTTGCTGCTCAGCATACTTTGACTTTTTGGATCGTCGCTTCCATTATGAATTTGGTAGTCGGTATCTTAATGGTCGTAATGGCTTATTCCGTCGCCTTTTTCGGGGTAAACTGGCCAGACAGAGTGATCAAAAGCAGGCTGTTCCGCTGGTTGATGCGCGGTCCTGTGACTGCCAGCGTGGCCTTGGGATTGACAACCATTGTTCGAAGGGTGGGCGAAGGGTTCGGATCTGTTTACACGGGTTGGGTGCCATTAACTATGGTAGCCACAGTTCTGATCATGGAGTATTTGATCACCATCCTGGGACCGAATGCCCAACGCTGGTTGTTTTACGGTAATGACCAGGAAGATATCGAATTGATGCAAACGGTGGAAGACCGATTGCTTACCCGCAATGATTTGCTCCAATTCCTGGAAATGATCCTCGCTGCTCTTTGTGACAGGCTGCAAGCCAATGGTGCGTGCATGATCGCCATCCAGGGAGATCAAATTGAGATAGTCAGTTCCGTTGGCAAAGTTCAAAAATTGAATCTCGAAAAAAATGGCGAGATTTTTTCTCTGATCCAGGATAAACAGAACCAGCAGGATTTCATCATCCTGGAAAAACTGGTAATTCTTCCAATTAGGGATGGCCGGTTCACTGGCGAAACAGAATTGCTCGGGATGATTGTGATAGATGGAAAATTCGTTGAAGAACTATATTTCGAGCAAAAGAGTAGTATGGATGTCTTGAAATCACGGGCAGGGTTGGCACTGCGCGATAAAGTCACCCAGGAAAAGATTTTTAAATCTCTTGAAAACTTGACACCTCAAGTTGAAATGATCCAACAATTACGCGCTGCCGGGCGATACAACCGCAATGGCATCCTGACGGGAGATTACCAACTGGTACAGGAGAATATAACCAATTGGGTGAAAGATGCCCTGGATCATTATTGGGGTGGACCGAAATTGACGGATAGCCCACTCATCCAATTGAGAGTTGTCCAGGAAGGTCTGCCAACTCATGAAGGCAATCCTTCCAATGCCCTTCGAACGGTACTGAAGAATGCCATTGACCGGTTGAAGCCGGAAGGTGACAGAAAATACGTCTCGGAATGGATCCTCTATAATATTTTGGTAATGAAATTTCTGGAGGGGAAAAAAGTTCGTGAGATTGCCAATCGGCTGGCCATTTCAGAAGCAGATCTTTATCGGAAACAGCGGATTGCGATTTCCACCACCGCAAAAGAGATTTTGGAGATGGAGAAACAAACAAAACAGGGCTGAAATTAATTTTCCCGCTTGTCAAATCTAGTATAAGATATTCAATATTATCGGCTTTTTTGAAAGGGTAGGGATATGTCAACCGAATTTGAGCAAGATGGCGGGGAAGAATACCAATCTACGGATGAAGGTTGGTGGAATTCAATCCTTGCCGAAGAACAAAATTCACTCATCGAACCTTTGAGTGAAAATGCTGTTATTCAGCCCTCCGAGGTTAGTCCTCCACCTGTTGCTGACTTTATTTTATCCGCTCAAAAAAATGATGAGATCCTGGAAGTTGAAGTCTTCGGCTTTAACCGTGGTGGGATCCTGGTGCAAAAGGATGCCTGGCAAGGGTTTGTCCCCGTTTCTCATTTGCTTGATTTGCATAATGACACAAATGAAACTGATCAGCGAAAAATCCTCGCTGGATACGTCGGGAAGACCATCAATGTAAAAGTAATCGAGTACGTACCAGAAGAGAAAAGGATAGTTTTCTCTGAACGGGCAGCCATCACCGCCAAGGGGAAGAGGAACCAACTTTTACAGTCCCTAGTACCTGGAGAGATAGTATCCGGCAGGGTGACCAACATCACCAATTTCGGAGTGTTTATCGACCTGGGTGGGGTGGAGGGCTTGATCCACCTATCTGAATTATCCTGGGGCAGGGTGCAGAAGCCCGAATCTATTTTGCAGATAGGTGAAATCGCAAAAGTTCTCATCATGAGCGTGAACCCCGAGAACACCCGCATCGCTCTCAGCCTGAAACGCTTAAACCCGAATCCGTGGGAATCCTTGTCCCAAAATTTTCAACCCGGTGATGTTTTGCCCGCCAAAATAACCTGCCTAACAAAATTTGGGGCTTTTGCCTGCCTGAAAGACATTGGGGTGGAGGGATTGATCCATATTTCTTCGATGGGTTTGGATGAAGACAAGACGATGGAAGAACTCATCCAAACCGGTGACGAGATCAACGTGCGCATCATCCACCTGGATCCGGAAAAAAGACGCCTCGGGTTGTGCCTGATTTCACCTGAAGAAAATGAAGTCGAGCCATAGTTCAGAACCAGATACAACCGGGCAGGATGGTAAAAAAGATCAAATACCCGGTCTAAGCCCAACAACTTGGGATCGATTCATCTTAATGATGAATAGGTTCGGGTTGGACATGTTGGGCATTTTTCTGATCTGCCTGGCTGGCATAACCCTGGTTGGAACACTGGGTCTATCGGCTGGGAGTGTTCTCCAAAAATGGGTTGCACTCATCAACACGGGTTTTGGCTGGGGATCTTATCTTGTCATCCTGTTGTTGGTTTTATTGGGGTTGCTTTGTTTCCAACATCATCTGGCTAAACCCACTCGATTCCGGTTTAAAAATATTCTGGCTTTGGAAGGATGGCTATTCGCCTTTGTCACCTTGTTGGCTTTGCTTGGAGGAGTGAGCCTTGACAAAGCCCGAGCTGGGGCATATGGCGGAACCATCGGTTGGGGTTTGGCAACTCTGCTTAACTCCTTTTTACCTGCTATAGTCAGCATCATCATTCTAGTGGGTCTTAATCTCTGGTTCATTGTAGTCGGTTTTACTTTGAAGGATTGGCTTGTTGAAAAGATTGAAAAGGGATTGCAAATCGATAAGATTCAAGCAGAAGCGCAGCAACAGAGGGAAAAAGTCTTGGAGGACAGCGATGATTTTACGAGTTCCTCTCCCCTTGAGTATGGAAGTCGAGAAAAAAGCAAAGGAGCTCTAAACCTTGAATTACCTTTCAACGAGGGTGAAGAAGAGGAAATTGCCAAATCGCGCAGGGATGAACGCCTTCCCCCTTTGAATTTCTTGATTAATGATCATTCCTCGAAACCGGATGAAGAGATTATACGAAAAGTAGCTGCCAAGATAGAATATTGCTTGCTTGAGTTTGGGATTCCTGCCAAGGTGATCGGATATCGAATCGGTCCGACGGTCACTCAATTTGCCGTGGAACCTGGTTACGTGGAAAAAACCAATGCAGACGGTGAAGTGATCCAGCAAAAAGTCAAAGTATCCCAGATACAAAATCTATCAAAAGATCTTGCGTTGGCGTTATCTGCAGAAAGATTACGCATCGAAGCACCAGTTGCCAGCCAGTCTTATGTCGGGATCGAGGTTCCCAACCAGTACAACACAACGGTCAGGTTGCGATCCATCCTTGAGACCGAAGCATTCCAGAAATTGAACTCACCCCTTGCTCTTGCCTTGGGTCGTGATGTATCCGGTCAACCTGTTGTGGCTGACCTGATCAAAATGCCCCATTTGCTTATCGCAGGTACAACGAATTCAGGTAAATCTGTATGTATTACTTCCATTGCGCTTTGCCTGGTGATGAATAATTCTCCGGAAGATTTGAAACTGATCATGTTCGATCCGAAAATGGTTGAATTGGTCAGGTTCAATGAACTTCCCCATTTGTTAGGCAAAGTCGAAACAAACCAGGATCGAATGCAGGCTGCCTTGCAATGGACAATTCAGGAAATGGATAGCCGTTACAAGTTACTTGAGGCTTCCAAGGCTCGCGATTTAGAAAGCTACAACCGAAAAATGCAACGCCGAGGTCAAGCCACACTCCCCAGGATCGTGGTGATGATCGATGAACTCGCCGACCTGATGATGTCGCGCCCGGAGCAAACCGAGTTCAGCCTGGTCAGGCTTGCCCAGCTGGCACGTGCGACTGGTATTCACCTGGTGGTTGCCACTCAACGTCCCAGTGCAGAAATTGTCACCGGATTGATCAAAGCAAACTTCCCTGCGCGGATTTCATTCAATGTCGCCACATCTGTAGATTCCCGAGTGATTCTGGATGTAGCTGGAGCTGAGACCTTGTTGGGCAAGGGGGATATGCTTTTCATTAACCCTGAAGTCGGATCTCCCCTCAGGACGCAAGGGGTAATCGTAACTGATCAGGAAATTGCAAAAGCCATTTCCTTCTGGAAAAAGATAACAACGGCTCATGCGGAAGAAAAAGCCCCTTGGGAAACAATGGCTGCTGTTGTCGAAGCTGAAGACGGTGAGATAGGCGATGACTTGATTGATCAAGCTATCGATATCGTCCGGAAATCCGGTAAAGCCAGTGCCTCATTGCTGCAACGAAAAATGCGCATCGGTTTTCCTCGAGCAGCAAGGTTGATTGACGAACTGGAAGAAATGGGCGTGATTGGTTCCCTGCAGACGGGCGGTAAAGATCGCGAAGTAATCCAGGGGGATCGAGGATATGAGGGCATCCAATCCACGGATGATGATAACTGACCCTACTTGCTTGACTTTTTACAATCGGTACGATAGCATTGGCACGGTTAAAAAAGAGAGAAGGTATAAAGTTTGTCTACTTCCAGTTCTAAAGAACAATTAACTTTTACAGACCGGATGAGATTGGTTTTTAAAGGGATTATCGATCCTATAGCTGCTTTCCTGAACCGGCTCGGTTTGCGTCCCAATACAGTCACAATTCTAGGACTAGCGGGAAACGCTGCTGGTGCTGTTCTTATTGCACTGGGGCATATCACTTTAGGTGGAATCATCGTGCTCATTTTTGCTCCTCTGGATGCCTTGGATGGAACTATGGCACGGATGAGGGGGGAAGTAACCACGCTGGGAGCCTTTGTCGATTCGGTAACGGACCGATACTCCGAGTTGATGCTCCTCGGAGGATTAATTTATTATTTCCTTCAACACAATAACCCCCTGGCAACCGTTGTCACGTATTTTGCTGCATGTGGTGCTGTTTTAGTCTCCTATGTCAAAGCACGGGCTGAGGCGCTCGGTTATGAAGCTAAAATCGGGTTTCTCAGCCGACTGGAACGATATATCGTATTAATTCCCTGCCTTATTTTTAATATACCGATCGTGGCTGTCTGGATTCTAGCCATTTTTGGGAATTTCACCGCTATTCAAAGAATCTATTATGTACGGAAACAAGCTTGGAGTACTATAAAAAAACCAGCGAAAGGTAATAAATCATGATCCCAATTCGAGAAGGTTTTGCACTCAATCTATCTTTTCTACATATCTCAGATTTCATCGTACTGATCCTTGTGCTTTTGGCTGCGGGGTTTGGGTTAATTCCCGAAAAACGGGTGAAGAATCCCTGGGTTAGAGCCATCATTTATATTGTGGGAACTTTCCTGCTTATTTTGATCTTCCGATTGTTGCTTCCTTCTGGCAATGTCCTGGCGAATGCCATGGGGACGATCCTCGTGCACTGGTATGGAGTATTGATCATGGCAGGTGTCATCTTGGCAGCATTCATCGCCGCTTGGGGTGCCAAACGGAGAGGAATGGACCCCAACTTTATTTGGGATATGCTTCCCTGGCTGTTAATCGCAGGCATTGTTGGCGCCCGCATCTGGCACATCCTCACACCCCCGCAATCCATGATTGAAATGGGAATTACCACTCAGTACTATCTCACCCATCCCCTGGATGCGATTGCGATATGGAATGGCGGTTTAGGGATCCCAGGCGCCGTAATTGGTGGAGTTGTAGCGTTACTTATTTATTGCCTTGTGAAAAAACAGAAATTCTCCTTCTGGGTGGATGTTATTGCTCCCGGTTTGCTTGCAGCCCAGATCATAGGTCGGATTGGTAATTTCCTGAACCAGGAGCTTTATGGCAAACCGTCCACACTCCCGTGGGCAATTTTCATCGATCCGACGAAAAGGTTGCCCCAATACATAAATGTAGCAACTTACCATCCTTTGTTCGCCTATGAAATGCTGTGGAACCTGATCAACCTCGCCATCATCCTATACTTGACGATCAAGGTAGCCAAGAAGCTGATTGATGGGGATATCTTCCTCTTCTATCTCATGCTTTATGCCATTGCCCGTTTCAACCTCGAATTCCTGCGTTTGGATTATTCTCCTGTGGCAGGAATCAATATCAACCAGACCTTGATGGTAGTGGTATTTGCTTTTGCCGTGATCTTGTTCATTCTCAAGCATACGGTTTTCCTAAAACGCTTGGGACTGGGGTTGACTGATTACCACGAAGTCTCCACAAAAGAAAAAATTGCCGTTCCACCTGCCGAGAAGAAAAAAGCAACGACTTCAAAACCGGTTTTGAAAAAAGAAGAAATGGCTGCCAAACCTGCAAAAACCAAAACCGAATCCAAGAAAACCGTACCGGCTAAGAAAAAATAAGAATTCGGGTAGCGTATCCTCTAAACTTAATAACAGATCGTCATAATTAAAAAACACATCCTGATGAATCTTCAGGATGTGTTTTTGATTTTTTCAAATTGAGAAAAATATCATCCGGGTTACCAACCTTTTAAAAATGGTTCCCATTCATCATTGTTCGACAAATATCGTCCAAAGATGTACTTGGCTGACATTGCTGGGGTTTTGGGGATATGCAGAAGGCGCATATTTCCATCCTCCAGTCTTCTTCCCCCTTTGCGATGATTGCAACTGGGGCAGGCTGCTACTACGTTCTCCCATGAATGTTCACCACCCAGGTGCCGGGGAATGACATGGTCAATGGTCAATTCCAGGGTATGTTTTCCACAATACTGGCAGGTGTAGTTGTCACGCCGCAGGATCTCCCGGCGTCCCAAAGCAACCTTCGGGCGTGGACGGTGGACCATCGCCTGGAGCCTGATGATTGAAGGGCTTGGATAAGAGCGGGTGGCGGTATGAATTTCACCCCTGCCATTTAAAACCAAAGTAGCCTTCTCGGTGATCATCATCCCGATAGCCCGGCGAAAATCACAGACATTAATGGGTTCAAAATTGGCGTTTAAAACAAGGATAGCGTTCATAGCAGCAATTCCAAAAATTATAGCACTAGATTTATGGCGGTCAAAAATTGTCAGTTTTTGATTTTGGCCTAGGTTTTTCGTCTCTTGGGCTGAAAAATCCTCGGATTTAATAACTGGTATAATCGTGAAAATTCATCCAAGGAATCACCAAATACGAGGGAAAAATGAAGATCGATGAGCAAGTCACATTGTTGATGCAGGGAACTGAATATGGGGATGATGAATTAAAGCAGACCATGACCGAAGAACTGCGCCAAAGGCTCAAAGAGGCTGAAAAGGAAGGGCGCAAGCTAAAAGTTTATTGCGGTTACGATCCCACAAAAGCAGACCTACATTTAGGGCACACCATTACCATGCGGAAATTGCGCCAGTTTCAGGACCTTGGACATGAGGTGAATTTTGTCATTGGGAATTACACAACTTTAATTGGTGACCCCTCCGACCATGATAAATTGCGTCCTCAGTTGACTGAGGAATTAATCGCAGCTAACGCCAAGACTTATGCCGAACAGGCGTTTCGCATCCTTGATCCGAAAAAAACGAAGATCCGCTACAACGCAGAATGGCTTTCCAAATTGACCTTCGCCGATCTCATCCGGATTGGCTCCAATTTCACCATCCAGCAATTCCTGACCCGGGAAAACTTCAAATTGCGCTGGGAAAAAGGTGATGCGGTCTATTTGCATGAAACCTTTTATGCATTGATGCAAGGATATGATGCTTTTGCTTTGAAAGCGGATGTTCAGGTGGGTGGGACGGAGCAACTCTTCAATATCGTAACCGCAGCCCGTAAAGTGATGACCTACCTTGGGGAAAGACCGAATATTGCCATCCTGATGGGAATTCTGCCGGGAACGGATGGAGTGATCCGCATGAGCAAATCGCTGGGGAATTACATCCCCATCAATACCGATGCGGATGATATGTATGGCAAGGTGATGAGCATCCCAGATTTTGCCATGCCCATTTATTTCAAACTGGTGACCCGCTGGACCCCGCAGGAAGTTCAGCAGACCGAGAAGGCACTCCAGGATGGAAGCCTGCATCCAAGGGATGCCAAAATGAAATTGGCATTCGAAGTGGCAAGTTCCTTCTGGGGAGATGTGGAAGCCGAAAAAGCCCAACAAAATTTCGTCAAGACTTTCCAGAAAAAGGATGTCCCGGACGATATCCCTGGATATGTGGTGGCAAAGGGACAAACTGTGCTGGATGTGATGCTTGATGCTCAACTCGTGACCAGTGGAAGCGCAGGAAGACGCATAATTGATCAGCATGGCGTGAAACTTGACGGTAAGGTTCTTTCTGATGCCAAAGAAACCCTGCCCAAGGAAGGAATTCTCCAGGTGGGGAAAAGGCACTTCCTAAAACTCAAGTGAATCTTTAGTGAATCAAAATTCTGCGGAGTTGGTTTCCGCAGAATTTTTTTACATCCGGACCCTCACAGCAACTCTGTAAATTCTA
>JBGQAS010000208.1:0-4442 GCA_041494435.1 Anaerolineaceae bacterium
GGATGGCTTGAAAGGTTCAAGGCAGGGAAGTTTTACCCTGGCCCCCGAAGCAGCTTCTGAAAAACTGCGCAACACGATCAACAAACCCATATCCTCGCAAAATGTAGTAGATGTGGCCCGTGAGATCTATCAGCGGGGATGGTTGGCAATCAAGCTTTACTTCCTCATCGGCAATCCCGGCGAAACGATGGAGGATATTCATGCCATAAGCCAACTTTGTAAACAAGTGTTGGCTGAAGGTAAAAAAGTTCATAAAGGTCGCGCAAATTTACATGTTGCCCTTAGTACCTTTGTCCCCAAACCACACACACCTTTTCAATGGGTTACCATGGATTCGCTTGTGCAAATCCAGGAAAAACAGCAAATTATGCAAAAAGAACTCCGCGTTCCCGGCATCCGGGTCAATTGGACAGATCCCCGGGAATCCATGTTGGAAGCCTGGCTTTCACGCGGGGATCGAAGGATGGCTGAGGTGATTTTCAATGCCTGGAAAAATGGCGCCAAGTTCGATGCCTGGCAGGACCAGTTCCGGTTCTCCATTTGGATGGAAGCTTTCCAGGAAGCTGGTCTTGATCCCGAGTTCTACTCTCATCGGGAAAGGTCCATAGAAGAAATACTCCCCTGGGACCATATATTCATGGGAGTCACACGCGAATTCCTGGCTCGCGATTGGGAAATGAGCAAAACAGGCAAAACACGTCCCGATTGCCGCGAGCAATGCTACGCTTGCGGGATCCTTCCCTATTTTTCCAGCCTGCGGGAAGAGACTCCGGGTGTCAAATGGCAATGCCCCGAGGGGAACCAGGCATAAGCGCATGAGAATCCGATTCATATACCACAAGAACAAACCTCTCCGGTATACCAGTACCCTGGATGTTCAATTGATATGGGAAAGAGCTTGCCGCAGAGCTTCCCTTCCCATCGCTTACACCCAGGGATTTCACCCGCAAGCGCGTATCCAGCAAGCACTTCCGCTGCCATTAGGATTCAGCAGCATGTGCGAAATTGCTGATATTTGGTTTGAAACCGAAGTGCCATTGGCAGGCTTGGTTCAAGGTCTTCAAAGCTTAACAACTTTGGGAATTGAAATTACTAATACTGAAATCATTCCCGAAAATGCCCCCTCTTTGCAAAAAGAGATAGAAAAATGTGAATACCTGGTTTTTCCGCTTGAAAATATACCTGAAGATTTTCCTTCGCGGATAACCAGCTTCCTTTCCTTAGCCACCCTTCCAAGAGTTCGAAATGGCAAATCCTATGATATCCGCCCGTTGGTTATTTCCCTGGCGTTGGAAGTTGAACCGGCGCCCCAAATCATCATGCTCTTATCGGCAAGCGGGGGTGCAACCGCCAGACCCGAAGAAGTGATTTCTTCATTAGGGTTGGAACCTTATGACTTCGATTATGTCCGGACGAAAATCATCATGAAAACTCAATCCGCGGTTTGACCATGCACTTGGTTTATCAATGCACGAATCCTGAATGTGATTTGCGTTTCCTTCTTTCTGATAAGGAAAAGAAACCTGTAGTTTGTCCCAGGTGCAAAAGTCCTTTTCAAATCACCAAGATTGCACAAGATATTACTAATTCAACAAAAACCTCACTTTTAGCAAAAAAACGTAGAATCGAAGTCATGCTGGATAATATCCGCAGCACTTTGAATGTAGGATCGATTTTTCGCACTTCTGATGGTGCCGGGATTCAGAAAATTCATATTTGTGGAATCACCCCTACCCCGGAGCACCCCAAAATGATCAAGACAGGTTTGGGAGCTGAATGGTCTGTCCCCTGGGATTATCACTCTAATGGACTAAGGTTTGCTTTACAAGAAAAACAACAAGGCTTTCATTTGATTTGTCTCGAAATCGTTTCAGGTTCGAAATCCATCTTCACTTCCTCCATATCAAAATCAGAACAGCCCATCTTATTAGTGATAGGAAATGAAGTCACAGGAGTGGACCCGGAGATCACCGCTATTGCAGACGAAATCTTCCACATCCCTATGTTGGGGTATAAAAAATCCTTGAATGTCAGCGTTGCATTTGGGATTATTGCTTATCAGTTAATGTTCGCTTAAGTTAGAATCTAGATTTTCTGAGACAATCTCATCGAGTTTTTTTCGATTCGTGTTTCGATCTTTTTCGTCTACTTCAAATATATGAAATTCTCCTAATATCTCATGTGCTTGTGAAAGTAATTGGGGGCGGATCACCACTACTGCGAGTTGATATTTCTTTCCAATGAGGATTGGGAAAGCATTCATCCATCCCTTTTGATGGTTGAATTCCATCAATCCAAGTTCATCGATTATCAGAAGATCGCAAGGGACGGTAGTATTCAGTTGCTTGTTTCCCCATTCCAAAATTCGAGGATCAAATTTCCATCGGGGAGTCATGGAAGATAAATCGAATGTATTCAATCTTTCAGCTAAAACGTGCGATTCTCCCGACCGGATATCCCTTACCTTTATTTTTGTTTTTTGATGATCTTCGTTATTTGTTATGGAAATGAGTCCGGCTACATCAAGTTTTCGGGATTGAAATTCGGATGCGCACCATTCACATAAGGTTGTTTTCCCGCACCCCTTTTCTCCTGTGATTACGATGATCTTCGCTGTAGGTTCTTTGCTCATTTCAACAAAACTTTCTTGCCATTGATATTAATGACATCCACCGGCATGTTGAACAATTTCTCGAAATTTTCTTTTGTAAAAACGTTTTTTGTCGAACCCGTCTGCATGGCTTTTCCCCCCCGTAAGAGGATCAAATGATCGGCAATATCGGCGGCTTCGTCGGGATCATGCGTGGAAAATATAATGGTTACGCCCTGGTCTGCTTCTTCTCGAATCATTTTCAAGATGGATCTTCGATTCTTTAGATCCAAATGAGATGTCGGTTCATCCAGTAACAACACCATGGTTTTTTGAGCAAACACCCGCATCAAACGGATCTTTTGGAATTCCCCACCGCTTACCTGTTGAATGGAGATATTCTGCAAATGCTGGTAATGAAACCTATCCAGCATAGTGTATACAATTTCTTTATCCTTCAATGATGGCGATTTCCAAATCGGGACATACGGCGCCCTTCCGGTTAATATATATTCATCGGCAGCCATTTCCTGGTTTTGATTTTCCTTTTGGGGGAGAAAACTGAGTTTTTGAGCTAGCTGAGTCCTGGAAAAATCCTGATAATCTTTTCCATCAAAAAAAAGGGAACCATTGGAAGGTTCGAGCATGCCTGCCAGGATTTTCAGGATGGTTGTTTTGCCGGAACCGTTGGGACCAATCAGTGCGGTGATTTTCTTTCCGGGAATGCTTAAGGAAAGGTCAGAGATGGAAAATCGCATCTGACCAGGATAGTGAAAGCTGACTTTATTCAGGACAAGATCACTCATGTGCACCTTGATGTTTCAGGATTTTGCCTGAGGCAAGAAGTCCGATAAAAATGACCGCGCCTAAAAGAGAGGTAAGTATCCCCAAGGGAATTTCACCCGGGATAAGTGTCCTGGCGATGTCATCGCAGATGAGGGTGAAAGTTCCTCCAAGGATTAATGCGATCGGCAGCCCTATCCGGGGATTGGAGCCAACCAGTAAGCGGGTTATGTGCGGGATGATCAATCCCACCCAGCCGATAATGCCAGCAACGGATATGACCGCCCCTGCAATTGCAACAGAAGCACCCAGCAAAATTGCTTTTTCAACTCGAAGGTTCACGCCAAGAGAAATGGCTATGGGATCGTCGAGCGAAAGGACATTGATCCTCCAACGGAACAAATAGATCACGATCAATCCCAGAACAATGATCGGAAGAACATACAATACGCTTTCCCAACGAGTGGATGCCAACCCTCCCAGCAGCCAGAATACAAGATCGGGCAATTGCTTCACCGGGTCTGCCAGATATTTCAATAGTCCTACCCCGGCGGAAAAAAGCGCAGTTACTGCTATCCCCGACAGGACCAGTTTCAGCATGGAATCGCCAAGTCGGATTTTGAGCGAAATGAGATAAGAAAGAAAAAGCCCAGCGAAAGCGAAAAGGATTGCTGATCCCTCAACGAGTAAGGGGGAATAACCAACAGATAGAATGGCAAGTGCTGCCCCAAAAGCTGCCCCTTGTGAAACGCCCAGGAAACCGGGCTCTACCAGGGGGTTACGAAAAATCATTTGCATCACATACCCGGCTACCGAAAGGCACATCCCCAGGAGAATGGAGAATAGGATCCTTGGAAGTCGTAACCGGAGCACCAGGTTTTGCGCAAGCACATCCTGCGACAATCGCTCAAGAGATAATCCTGGAAATTTCGGATACCTGCCGAGGAAAACGGATCCAATTGCTACCAGGAATAAGATAGCAATCGAAATAAAAATCCAACGCCTGGTAAATTTACTGGGCAATGCTTCCCTTTAATATTGGATAAACAATGGATTCCACCTGGTCGAA